>JBKPRX010000074.1:0-6013 GCA_046734795.1 Actinomycetota bacterium | reverse complement strand
TCCCACTCGCCCACGTCGAAGATCGTCACGACGTTCGGCGCGCCGGAGAGTCGAGCGGCCGCGTGTGCCTCGCGCGTGAACCGCCCGCGGATCGACTCGTCTTCCGCGTAGGCGTCACCGAGCACCTTGATCGCGACCTGCCGGCCGAGCGCGGAGTCGAGTGCCAGGTAGATGTCGCCCATCGCGCCGCGCCCGATTCGCTTTGGGTCGCGGTACCGGGGCGGTAGAAGCTGCATGCCGACGCTCATCGCCGCCGGTCGTTCCCGCGGAGCGGCCAAAGCAAGCCTCTTTGGCGCGCTAACAGAACCCGTAAATCCCTCTGCTAGCCTCGAACCCAGCTTCGATCGCCTGCCCACGCGTGCCCCCGAAGCCTGTTGCTGTGAGCCTCCGTCGAGCCCCGTTCGCGATCCTCGCGCTTCTCTTCCTCGTCGTCGGGTCGGCGTCGGCGCGATCCGTTTGCACCACGCCGTGCACCGTCGCACCGGCGGGCGCCGGGCCGCTCTTCGTCTTCACCGGCCACGGCTGGGGACACGGCGTCGGCCTCGCACAGTGGGGTGCGTACGGCTATGCGCAGCACGGCTGGTCCTACGACCAGATCGTCGGCCACTACTACCCGGGCACGACGCTCGGCCCGACGCCGATCGCACGCGTTCGGGTTCTGCTCGCGGAGGGGAAGACGTCGCTCGCGATCGCCTCCGCTTCTCCGTTGAAGGTCAAGGACGGTTCCGGTGCGACGCACACGCTCAGCGCCGGCAAGTACACGCTCGGCAAGGCCTTGAAGCTGCCGGTCGACGGCGCGGCCGCGACGTCACTGACTCCGCCGCTGACATTCGAGTCGTCTGGCGCGCCGGTCGAGCTCGGCCGTCCATATCGCGGCTCGATCCTCGTAGACGTGGTCGACGGAAAGCTTCGCGCGATCAACGTCGTCGGGCTCGAGCAATACCTCTACGGCGTCGTGCCGTCGGAGATGCCGTATACGTGGGCGCCCGAAGCGCTAAAGGCGCAGGCGGTGGCAGCGCGCTCGTACGCGCTCGCCACGCGTCAGCTTGCGGCGCCGTACGACGTGTACTCCGACACGCGTAGCCAGGTGTACCTCGGCGTCTCGCACGAGAAGCCATCGACGACTGCGGCCGTGAACGCGACAGCGGGACAAGTCGTCCTCTACCAA
Source organism: Actinomycetota bacterium (assembly GCA_046734795.1). Lineage (GTDB taxonomy): Bacteria > Actinomycetota > Thermoleophilia > Gaiellales > Gaiellaceae > JBKPRX01. Next base: position 4,845 of record JBKPRX010000074.1, on the reverse strand, counting down.
GGGCAGATCGCGCGAACGTTGTTCTCGTCGTCGTCGGGCGGCCGCACGGCAAACGCATCCGACGTTTTCGCAACGACGACGCCCGTGCCGTATCTCATCTCGGTGCCCGATCCGTACGACGTGATCTCGCCGTACCACGATTGGGGTCCCGTAACGTTCACCGGCAAGGCTCTTGCGAAAGCGTTCAGCGCGAAGGAGGTGACGGATGCGCGGACGCTGCGCACGCCCTCGAGTCGCGTCCGGATGCTCCAGCTGCTCGCGCCGATGTCCGACGTCGAAGTGCCAGGCGCCACCGTGCGCACGAAGCTGAAGCTGCGCTCCACGTGGTTCGACGTCGGCGTGCTCTCGGTCGTGCGACCAACGCCGGCAACTGTGGAGTACGGCACGACGGCACAGATCACCGGCTTGGCTCGCGGGATCGCAGGCCCGATGCTCGAGCAACGCCCCGCAGGCTCGGGCTGGCAAACCGTGCGCGCTGCGACAGCTGGCGCTGACGGCACGGTCGCATTGACCGCAAAGCCGACGGTGACGACGCAGTACCGGCTCGCAACGACGACGTTCGCGTCCGCCCCGGTGAAGGTCGCCGTCTCTCCACGCGTTCGGTTCGAGCCGATGCAAACGGCAGGCGAGCTGCGCGGAACGGTCCGCCCCGTTCTGCCGGGTGCACCCGTCGAGATTCAACGCCAGGACGAGACGACCGGCGCGTGGAAGACCGTCGCGTCGGCAACGGTCGACGACGACGGCGCATTCGACGTCGTCACGACGCTCGATCCGGGCGTGTACCGCGCGCGGGTGGCGCCGGGCAAGGGATTCGTCCCCGGCTCGACCCCGCCGCTCCGCGTCGTCTCCGGATGAGGCGATCGCTCGCAGCTGCGCTGACCGTCGCAGCGACGCTCGCCTCTGCCGGCGCTGCGTCCGCGTTCACGCCGGCCGATCCGTTGGCGTCGCAACAGTGGTATCTCGCGCAAGACCATGCATTCGACACGTGGCCGGACGTGCCGGCGGCGACGTTCTTCAGTCCGGTCAAGGTCGCGATCGTCGACTCCGGCATCGACTACGGCCATCCCGAGTTCGCGGGCCGGGTCGTTGGCGGCCGAAGCTTCGTCGGCGGCAGCTGGCGTGTCGACACGACCGGGCACGGAACCTTCGTCGCCGGGATCATCGCCGCGAATCTCGATCAGCAAGGAGTCGTCGGACTCGCGTATCCCGCGGCGCGGCTTCTGATCGCGAAGGTCGTTCCGAAAGACGGCGACATCCGCGAAAGCGCCGAAGCGGCGGCGATTCGCTGGGCAGCCGACGCGGGGGCGCGCGTGATCAACCTGAGCTTCGGCGCCACCCGCGACCTTCGCCCGCACACGTTCGACGGCTTCTCGCAGGCTGAGGCGGATGCCGTCGCGTACGCCTACCAGAAGGGCGCCGTCCTCGTGGCCGCTGTCGGCAACGGCGACGACGCCCCTCGAATTCGATGGCCATGGGCGAGCTATCCCGCCGCACTACCGCACGTGATCGGCGTCAGCGCGTACACGCAAACGGGAAGGATCCCACCCTTCTCGAACCGCGACCGTCTGTACAACGACATCGCAGCGCCCGGCGAAGGGATGTTCTCGACCTTCCCGCGCAGGCTGTCGACAGTGCCGTGCCCGATCCGCGGCTATTCGGATTGCACGGACGGCGACTACCGCAACGCGCGTGGCACCTCGTTCGCTGCGCCCCAAGTAGCTGCCACGGCCGCATTGCTGATCTCGCTCAACCCCGTGCTACGACCGGATCAAGTCTCGTGGCTGCTCGAGCGAAGCGCCGACGATGCGAACGCTGCGAACGGCTGCAAGATCTGCCCGCTCCAGCGCGACGCCTACAGCGGCTGGGGCAAGCTGGACGTGGCACGCGCAATCGCCTCCATCCAGGGACCGATGCCGCCGCCGGACCTCTACGAGTCGAACGACGAGGCGGGCAGTCACGCACACACGGTCTACGGCCCGCGCGGACACATCACCGCGACGCTCGACTACTGGGACGACCAAGTCGATGTCTACCGCGTGCGCCTCGAGAAGGGGCAGCACTTCTCCGTCGCGCTCGTCGGCTCGCCGGGCTCGAACATCGACCTGATCCTCTGGGATTCGGCGACGAGACGCGTCGACGACCTCGAGTCACAGCACTTCCGCCTGATGCAGTCCGCGCGACCCGGCTCGCACGAGCACGTCGTCTATCGCGTGCGCCGAACCGGCTGGTACTTCATCGAAGCGAAGACCACGAACACCGGCACCTCCGTCTACGCGCTCGACTTCACGAAGAACGGCGCGAAGAAGAAGCGCTAGCCGCCCGAGGAGCGGAGTTCTTCCTCTGCGACGTCGCGGAGGACGCGCGCGGGGTTTCCGACCGCGACTTTCCGCGGCGGAACGTCTTTCGTCACGACGGCACCGGCTCCGACGAATGCCTCCTCGCCGATCTCGACACCTGGGCAGAGCACAGCGCCGCCGCCGACGCGGGCACCGCGGCGGATCGTCGCCCCTTTGAGAAGCTCGAGCCGCTTCTCGGTCCGGCCCATGAAGTTGTCGTTCGTCGTAACGACGCAAGGCGCAACGAACACGTCTTCCTCGAGCGTCGAGTACGCCGTGATGTACGCGTTCGCCTGAATGCGCGTGTCTGCACCGACTGTGGTGTCGTTTTCGATCAAGACGCCGCGGCCGACGACGACGTCGTCGTCGATCGTGACCCGCTCGCGGACGCACGCCTGGTCGCCGACGATCACGCGCGCGCCCACGCGCGCGCCGGCGAAGACGATCGCGCCGGTCGAGACGATCGTGTTCGGCCCGAGCTCGGCCGGCGGCTGCGGATCCTTGTTCGCCGTCGAGCGCGGCGAGAGCGACGGCTGCTTGCCGACGACCGCGCCGTCGAGAACCTTGCAACCGTCGCCCAGAACTGTTCCGGGATAGACGACCGCCGTCGCCGCGATCTCGTAGTCGCTCACGCGCGGACCGCCTCGAGCCGCTGCTGAAGAGCGTCCAGCGAGCGGACGACGGCGAGTCCGTTGCGCGCTTCCTTGTGGTTGCCCGGCCCGTCGAGCACGAGCTGCAGGAAGTGCGCGCATTCGAGCCGGAGCGGCTCGTCGTTCGGGATTCGCGGGCTGAAGATGTCGCCGGTGCGAGTACGCCACTCGCCGTAGATCTGCGCCGGCTGCCACGGGCCCTTCTCGTAGATCGTCACCTTCCGCTCGAGCTCCATGTCGTCGAAGACGACCATCTTCTCGTTGCCGACGACGGTGATCCGACGCATCTTGTGCGGATCGAGCCACGAGAGATGCATGTGCGCGATCTTGCCGCTCGGAAAGCGCAGGTAGCAGAAGACGACATCCTCGACCCCAGGCGTCAGGAACGCATTTCCGTGCGCCCACACTTCCTCAGGCTCCTCGTCGAGCAGGTACAGGATCACCGAGAGGTCGTGCACTCCGAGAGACCACAAGGCGTTTTCGTCGCGACGAATCACGCCGAGGTTCTGCCGGTTGCCGTAGATGCAGTAGACCTCGCCGAGCGCGTGCGAGTCGAGCAGCTCCTTCACCTTGCGGATGCCGGGGTGGTAGAGCAGAAGGTGTCCCGGCATCAAAACCCGATCGCGCTCTTCCGCCAGCGCGCAGAGCTCTTCCATTTCGGTCGCACGCATGGCGGGCGGCTTCTCGACGAATGCGTGCTTGTTCGCGACGAGCGCGCGACGTGCGAGCTCGTAATGCGTCGGAACCGGAGTGGCAACCGCGACCGCGTCGATCGCGTCGTCCGCGAGCAGCTCGTCGTAGTCGGCATAGACGCGGGCGTCCGGATAGCGCGCCGCGAACTTCTCGCGCAAGTCGGCGTCGAGATCGCAGACTGCGGCGAGCGCACCGAGCGCATCGAAGTTGCGCGCGAGATTCGGTCCCCAGTAGCCGAGCCCCACGAGGCCGACCCGCGGCGACTCGCTCACAGCTTCCAGACCTTCTCCGATTGGCGCCCAGGCACGCCGGTCGCGTTTCGGAAGTCGACGACGACGTGCGCTCGCCGTGCAACCTCCTTGTAGTCGATCGACGAATGCGCCGTCACGATGACCACGCAGTCGTAAGCCTCGGGCTCGAGCGCGACGGAGCGCAGGCCGAACTCGGCGAGCTCGCGCACGTGCGGATCGTGATACGCAACGTCGGCACCGGCGTTCTGGATCAGATGAATGATCTTCAAGGCGGGCGACTCGCGCATATCGCCGATGTCTGCTTTGTATGCAACGCCGAGGAGGAGCACCTTCGACCCGCTCAACGATTTCTGCGCGCCGTGGTTCAGAGCCTGCGAGATCAGCGAGCGGCAGTAGTACGGCATGTTCTCGTTGACCTTGCCCGCCAGCTCGATGAACTCGGTGTAGAAGTCGTACTCCCGTGCCTTCCACGTCAAGTAGAACGGGTCGATCGGGATGCAGTGGCCGCCGAGCCCCGGACCCGGTTGGAAGCTCATGAAGCCGAACGGCTTCGTCGCGGCCGCGGAGACGACTTCCCACACGTCGATGTCGAGGCGTTCGCAGAGCTGCGCGAGCTCGTTGACGAGCGCGATGTTGACCGAGCGGAAGATGTTCTCGAGGAGCTTCGTCAGCTCCGCGGCTTCGGGCGACGAGACGCGGTGGATCGTGTCGATCGCGCTGCCGTAGAGCTCGGCCGCTCGCTCGGTGCACTCGGGCGTGATGCCGCCGACGACCTTCGGGACCGTCTTCGTCGTCCAGTCGACGCGGCCGGGATCGACGCGCTCGGGCGAGAACGCGAGGTGGAAGTCGCGGCCGGCGACGAGGCCGGACTCCCGCTCGAGCACGGGGAGGAGCTCGTCTCGAGTCGTCCCGGGG
>JBKPRX010000073.1:0-10169 GCA_046734795.1 Actinomycetota bacterium | reverse complement strand
CTCGTGGTGGGCCGGCTCGTGGTGGGCCGGCTCGTGGTGGGCCGGCTCGTGGTGGGCCGGCTCGTGGTGGGCCGGCTCGTGGTGGGCCGGCTCGTGGTGGGCCGGCTCGTGGTGGGCCGGCTCGTGGTGGGCCTGACTCGTGGTCTGGCTCTGGTCATTGCTCTGCGACGAGCTGTTCGAGTTCGTCGCAGTCGAGTTCGCCGTCGAGCTCGAGCTCTGGCGCACCGGCCCGAAGTTCAGGACGGCGACGTTCGGCGAGGCGTTGACCGAGTAGGACTTCGCCTTCGCGTACTGATCGATCGAGTTCGACGCGTTCTGCGACTGGCTGATCGACTGCGATCCGCCGTTGTTGCAGCACCCATCAATCCCGCCGGTCTGGCTCTGACCCGCGCTCTGGCTTTGGTCGTTGCTCTGCGTGGAGCTGTTCGAGTTGGTTGCCGTGGAGTTCGCCGTCGAGCTCGAGCTCTGGCTGACGGGCCCGAAGTTCAGGACGGCGACGTTCGGCGAGGCGTTGACGGAGTAGGACTTCGCCTTCGCGTACTGATCGATCGAATTCGACGCGTTCTGCGACTGGTCGATCGACTGCGAGCTTCCGTCCTTACCGTCGTTGCAACAGCCGTCCCTCCCACCGGTCTGGCTTTGACCGGCGCTCTGGCTCTGGTCGTTGCTCTGGGTCGAGCTGTTCGAGTTGGTTGCCGTCGAGTTCGCCGTGGAGCTCGAGCTCTGGCTGACGGAGCCAAAGTTGAGTACGGCGACGTTCGGCGAGGCGTTGACGGAGTTCGACTCCGCCTTGGCGTTCTGGTCGATCGAGTTCGACGCGTTCTGGGACTGGCTCGTCGACTGCGACTGGCCGTCCGGGCTGCAGCTGGAGCATCCAGAGGTGGTCTGGCTCTGACCGGCGCTCTGGTCCTGGGTGTTGCTCTGGGTCGAGCTGTTCGAGTTCGTTGCGGTCGAGTTTGCCGTCGAGTTGCTGGACTGGGTCACCCCACCCGCCGCACAGGAGTCATGACAGTCGGAGCTCGAGCCGACGTTCAGCACGGCCACGTTCGGTGAGGCATTGGTCGACGACGAGCTGGCGGTCGCCGACTGGGTGATCGAGTTGGACGCGCTCTGCGTCTGGTCGATCGTCTGGCCTGGATCCGGTACCGAGAGGCTGGCGAACGCCGGCCCCGCGGCCACCGCTAGCGCACCCGCGAGGGCTGCGACTAGCACGAACAGACTGCGTTTCATCGTTTCCTTCCTTTCGAGATCGATTTGCACCTACGACCGGCACGCGGAGCCATCGCGGCCGGCTTGTCGAGGGCAGCGCCCGGCTTAGCCGGGGCGTTCGATCCCGAGAGCGAGCGCCGGCGGAAGGACGAGGTCCGTCATGGGCCGGAGCCAACGGCCCAACCTCGGCGCCACCAGCGCGAGAGCGGAAACAAGAAGAAGGAAGAGGAGCGCGGACCCCGCACCGCCGGTGCCGGCCGCCGCGGCAATGCCGTCGAACGGCGAGCGCGGTGCGGGTAGACGCGGCGGAGTGGTCGTCGCAGCGGTCGCGGCGTCCGTGTGCGCGGTCCCGGTTGACGGGCCGAGCGTTGCGAGCAATCGGCCAGCGCCCGGTCGGCCGGCGCCCAGTCGGCCCGCGTCGAAGCGGATCAGCACTTCCGGCCGGCTCGAGACTGCGATCGCGTTTGCAACCTGCGCAGAGGCCTCCGCCGGTGCGACGACGAGCGATTCGGCCGCTGCACCGGCCGGGACGGTCGATGAAACGCCACTGCCGCCGTTGGTGCCGCTGTTGTTCGAATCGTCGTCATCGTCGCCGTTGTTGCCGATCACGGTCGCCGCCCCGCTTGTCGCGGTGGTCACGCTCGGGACCGCTGGCGTCGTTGTCGAGAGCACCGACTCCGCGACTGCAGTCGTCGGAGACGCGACGACCGAAGCGACGGCATTCGTCGTCGCGACCTGGATTTCGGCGATAGCGGTCGTCGCGGTCGCAATGACCGGCGCGGCTGTGTTCGTCGCCGCGTCCACCGTCTGGGCGATAGCGGTCGTCGCGGTCGCAATGACCGGCGCGGCGGTGTTCGTCGTCGCGTCCACCGTCTGGGCGATAGCGGTCGTCGCGGTCGCAATGACCGGCGCGACTGCGTCTGTCGTCGAGGCTGTGGTCTGCCCCATAGCGGTGCTGGCGGCCGTGGTCGTCTTCGTCGCGGTATCGACCATCGTCACCGTCGTTTGCTCGGCGGTCTTGACGACCTGGCCCGCCGAGTCAGCGATCTGCGTGAGCGTCTGAGTCGTCGCGGTCGTCGTCGATTGCGCTGCGGCCGTCGCGGTTTGGGTGGCGGACGAGAGCGACGACGAGGCGGCGTCGGTTACCGCCGAGGCAGTGCCCGCCGCCGCGTTCGTCGTCTTCGCCGCAGTTGTCTCGGTTGTCGAGGTGATCGGCTCGACGATCGGCTCGACGGCGGCAGTGGCCGCGTCCGTCGTCGGTGCGGTCGCTTGCGTGGTCGTTTGCGTGGCCGCAGCTTGCGTTGTGTCGGTGGCGCCGGACGTCGTCGTGTCGGGTGCGCCCGACACTGTCGTCGTCGCGGTCTGCGTCGACGTCGTGGCCGCAGTCGTCGCCGTGTCCGTAGCGCCGGACAGCGTCGTCTCGGTGGCGCCGGACACCGTCGTGTCGGTTGCGCCCGACACTGTCGTCGTCGCGGTCTGGGTCGACGTCGTGGCCGCAGTCGTCGCCGTGTCCGTGGTCGAGACGACCGGATCGATCGGCGTGCCGCCGATCACGCCCGCCGCGTATGACGGTGTTGCGAACACGAGAAGACCGAGGGCCGCGCCGGTGACGACCAACCAGCGCGCGAACCAAGAACCGTGAGACCGCCGCAGAAACACTTCACGAGCCAGGTACCACATCGGCCTCCGGTCAAACCTCCAACTGGATCAACTTGGGGCCAGATGGCGGATTCCGGCCCTCAGGCCCGTTACGGCGCGGCCGGCGCGGGTAGTTCGTGCCGATGAACGCGGCGTCCCCGATCCGCGTGGTGCTCGCGGAGGACGAGACGAAGCTCGCGTTCGCCGTCCGCACGCTGCTCGAGCTCGATGGACGCTGCGCCGTCGTCGCGGTCGCGGCGAATGGGCTCGAAGCAGTCGAGGCGGCGCTTCGTTTGCGACCCGACGTGATCGTGCTCGACATCCAGATGCCGCTTCTCGACGGGGTGGCGGCGGCGGAGCGCATCCTCGCGTCGTGGCCGGATGCGCGCGTCGTGATCTACAGCGGCGACGAGACCGAGCTCGCACGCGGACGCACAGCGGGGGTGCGCGCTGCGCTCCAGAAAGGGAAGCTCGTGGACGCGCTCGTCGCCGCGGTCGAAGGCGCGGCCGCCCAATAGAGATCGGGCCGCACGGCTACGATTGCGACCGCCGCGGAGAGGTGTCCGAGTGGCCTAAGGAGCGCGACTGGAAATCGCGTACGTGCTGAAAGGTGCGTCGCGGGTTCAAATCCCGCCCTCTCCGTTTCCTCGGCGCGAAGGCTCCGCTTTCGCGCCGGTCCGAACGAACTAGCGCGCCGGAGAGCGCGGTCTCCGGCGCGCTTCGTGCGTCTCTGGAGAGAGTTCTCCGCGCGTCGCAATACTTTCTCCATGGCCGCACCCTTCGTCGAACTCGAGGTCGGCGAGCGCGTCGTCAAGATCACGAACCCGGACAAGGTCTACTTTCCGGCGCGGGGCGAGACGAAGGTCGACCTCGCTCGCTACTTCATCGCTGTCGGCGACGGGATCGTGCGCGCGTTGCGCGAGCGGCCGTGCCAGCTGAAGCGCCAACCCGAAGGAGTCGGCGGCGAGGTGATCTGGCAGAAGCGCGTTCCCGAACGGCGACCCGAATGGATCGAAACGGTACGCGTGACGTTCCCATCCGGTCGTCATGCCGACGAGCTCTGCGTCACGGAGCTCGCGCACGTCGTGTGGGCGGCGAACCTTGCCACGCTCGAGTTCGGCACGTGGCCGTCGCGCCGCGTGAACGTCGAGCATCCGGACGAGCTGCGCATCGACATCGATCCGCAGCCGGGCACCGGCTTCGCCGAGGCGAAGCAGGTCGCCGCGGTCGTGCGTGAAGTTCTCGACGAAATCGGCTATGTCGGCTGGCCAAAGACCTCCGGCAACCGCGGCGTGCACGTGTACTGCCGCATCGAGCCGAATTGGGACTTTCGCGTCGTGCGCCGCTGCGCGCTCGCGTTTGCCCGCGAGATCGAAAGGCGCGCGCCGAAGCTCGTCACGACGGCGTGGTGGAAGGAACAGCGAGGCGAGCGCGTGTTCGTCGATTACAACCAGAACGCGCGCGACCGGACGATCCTCTCCGCGTACTCGGTGCGAGGGCGGCCGGATGCGACGGTCTCGGCGCCCGTGACCTGGGAAGAGCTGCCGCACGTCGAGACGGAGGACTTCACGGTCGCCTCACTCCCGCCGCGGTTCGCGGAAGTCGGCGACCTACACGCCGGAATCGACGACGCGGTGTGCGACCTTCAGGTTCTCCTCGAGTGGGTCGAGCGCGAGGAGAGCGAAGGCGTCGGCGAGGCACCGTATCCGCCGAACTTCCCGAAGATGCCGGGCGAGCCGAAGCGCGTCCAGCCGTCGCGCGCGAAGAAGTCGTGACGGCTCCGGACATCGAGCTACGGCTCCTCGACGAGCAGACGATGCGTGCGCTCGCCGAGGGCCGGCACGACGACGCCGAGCGCTTGCTCGGCGCTCGCGTGCCACGCGATTGGCCGGACGAGCACGACGCCCGTTTTCTCATGCGTCGCGCGAACGACGTTCACGAGGAGCCGACGAAGGCGCCGTGGCTCGTGCGTGCCGTCGTCCGGGACGGGCAACTGATCGGCCACGCCGGCTTCCACGGGCCGCCGGGCGTCAACGGGCCGCACCTGCCGGACGCTGTCGAGATCGGCTACACGATCCTCGAGCCCCACCGCGGCCGCGGCTACGCGCAGCAAGCGGCGGGCGAGCTGATCGCGTGGGCGCAGGGGGAGGGCGTCGCGCGGGTGATCGCGAGCATCGCGCCGGACAACGAACCGTCGCTTGCGATCGTGCGGAAGCTCGGCTTCGCGCAGACCGGCGAGCAGTGGGACGACGAGGACGGCCTCGAGCTCGTTTTCGAGCTCGCGCTGTCTTAGCGCGCAAGCAGCTGCGGCACGGTGAGGTCGTCCGCCGACGGCGCCGGGCGCACCTCACGCCACGTGCACTGGTCGGGGTCCTTGTCGGGTCGCCAGCGAATGAGCCGGGTTCCATGGCGGAAGCGCCGGCGCTCGAGCTTGTCGTAGCGCACCTCGACGACGAGCTCCGGCCGGACCGCGGCTTGCTCGAGCTCGCCGGTCCCCCAGCGGTTCGGTTCCGAGAACTGGCGGTCCGGCGCACCCTTCAAGAGCGGCAGCACCTTCTCGGCGGTCTCGGCCTGGCGTTTGGCGCCGACCGCGCAGGTGCCGACGTAGTCGATCCCGCCATCGTCGTTGTGGAGGCCGAGAAGGAGCGTCGCGATCGTCTCGCGCCCGCCGGCCTTCCAGCGCAGCCCGACGACGACGCAATCGGCGGTCTTGTGCGCTTTCACCTTCGCGACGCCCTCGCGCGAGCCGGGCAGGTACGGAAGGCCGAGCCGCTTCGCGATCACGCCGTCGAAGCCGGCCGGCAGGAGCCGGTCGAGCCAGCCGGCGGCTTCGTCTGCGTCCGACGAGATCGGGGAGAGCGTGAACCCGCTCGCCCGCTTCTCCAGCTCGGCCCGTCGCTTCTCGATCGGCTGCTCGTGAATCGGCTTCCCGTCCCAGAGCAGCAGGTCGAACGCGACGAAGGTCGCAGGTATCTCGGCGGAGAGCTTCCGCACGCGGCTTTCCGCCGGATGCAGCCGCATCTGCATCGAGTCGAAGTCGAGATGCCCGTCGCGCTCGATCACGATCTCGCCGTCGAGTGCGGTGTGGGGCGGGATCAGCTCGCCGAGCGGCGCAAGCTCCGGGAAGTACCGCAGGAGCGGACGGCCGTTCCGCGACCAGAGGCGGAGATCGCCGCCGTCGTTTTCGAGCACCCCGCGGAAGCCGTCCCATTTCGGCTCGTATCTCCAGTCGCCGCTCGTCGGCAGCTCGCGCACGAGCTCGGCTTCCATCGGTGGGAAGGGAACGTTCGGCCCTGGCTTCGCGTCCGGGACGTTTGACTCGGCCATCGGCGGAGACCCTATCGTCGTGGGTGAGCTCGACGGGGTGTGGGAGGTCTCGCGTCGCGGCGGCGCGCTACCGCCCCTTCGAGGCGTGCGGAAGCAGATCGCCGGCACGCACGGAAGCACGCTCTTCGGCTCGCTCGCGGTGCGGTTCGACGTTCGCGACCACGAGCTGCACTACCGCGCGCCGCTTGCAGGCGTCGTCGACGTGCTCGAGCCGGCGGCCGAGGGCTACCTCGGGCGCACGAAGGTGTTCGGTCGCGAGGTTGGGACTTTCGAACTGAGGAGGACAGGGGTGGCCGAAGACCTCGAGGCGCAGCTCGTCAAGCACATCGACGAGGCGCATGCGATGGAGCAGAGCGTGCTCCGGATGCTCGACAGCATGATCCAGACAACCGACGACCCGCAGGTGATCGACAAGCTCGAGCACCACAAAGTCCAGACGCAAACGCACGCCGAGCGAATGCGGCAGCGGCTTATCCATCACGGCGCGACGCCGTCGATGGTGCGTCAGGCGGCCGGGATCGCGCAGGCGCTCGCGAAGATGCCGCTCGACCTGATCCGCGGCGAAAGCGCGGGCCGGAATGCACGCGACGCGTACGCAACCGAGCATCTCGAGATTGCGAGCTACGAGCTGCTGGCGCGCGTGGCCGATCGGGCCGGCGACGAGGAGACGGCCCAGATCGCGCGCGAGATCATCCAGGACGAGCAGGAGATGGCCTCGTTCATCGAGGACAACTGGGATCTTTTCGCGACCGCCTCGCTGCGCGAAGCGGGCGTGTCCTAGTCGCGCGCTAGTCGCACCCGTTCGTCGGCGGAGGTACCCACAGAGGCTGCCGCGCAGCTGCGCGCGAAAGGCGTGCGCGCGGTGACGCTTCCACACGAGGTGGGGTCAAGCGCGCGGGTACCGTTTGCACCCCATGGCCGCCGCGAACGGACGACGAGTCGCGATCACCGGGCTCGGTGCGATCACGCCGCTCGGCAACGACGTGCGCTCCTCGTGGGCTGCCGCGGTCGAAGGACGCAGCGGCGTCGACTGGATCAAGACCTTCGACGCCTCCGAGTTTCCCGTCCGGATCGCGGGCGAGGTCAAGGACTTCGATCCGGCCGGCCTCGCGGCGCCGAAGGAGGTGCGGAAGCTCGAGCGGTGCGTCCTCTTCGCCGTCGGAGCGGCGAAGGAAGCGGTCGCTGACGCCGGCCTCGATGGCCTCGACCCGGCGCGCGTCGGCGTCGTCCTCGGCTCGGCGATCGGCGGCCTGATCGGGATCGCCGACCAGGCGTACACGCTCCGGGACCGCGGGCCGGACCGGGTCGCGCCGATGTTCATCCCGAACGTGCTCGTCGACGCGGCGAGCGGCCAGGTCGCGATCTCGCTCGGGTACCGCGGGCCCAACTACGCAGCGGTGTCGGCGTGCGCGACCGGATCGACCGCGATCGGCGAGGCGGCCGAGATCATCAAGCGCGGCGACGCCGACGCGATGCTCGCAGGCGGGACCGAGGCGTGTATGCATCCGCTGATCCTCGCGGGCTTCTGCTCCATGCGCGGACTCGTGGCCGAGGAAGAGGATCCCACGCGCGCCTCGCGCCCCTTTGATGCCACTCGCGCAGGCTTCGTCATGTCGGAGGGCGCGGCGATCGTCGTGCTCGAGGATCTCGACGCGGCCCGTGCTCGCGGCGCGCGAATCTACGCCGAGGTCGTCGGCTACGGCGCCTCGAATGACGCGCATCACCTTGCACAGCCCGACCCCGAGTCGCAGGGCGTGATCGAGATGATTCGCGCCGCGCTCGACCGCGGGGGCATCGAGCCGGAGCGAGTCGGCTACATCAATGCGCACGGCACCTCGACGCCGCTCGGCGATCTCGCCGAGACGAAGGCGATCAAGACGGTCTTCGGCGACCACGCGTACAAGCTCGCGGTCTCCTCGACCAAGTCCGTGACCGGGCACTGCTTCGGGGCCGCGGGAGCGATCGAGGCGGTCTTCGCGACCCTCGCGGTCTACGAGGGCGTCCTACCGCCGACGATCAACTACCGGAACCCGGATCCGGAGTGTGACCTCGACTACGTGCCGAACGAAGCGCGCCGGGTCGAGGTCGACGTCGCGCTCTCGAATGCGATGGGCCTCGGCGGCCACAACGGCTGCGTGCTGTTCGGCCGCGTGGAATGAGCTTCGTCGACGAGCGGATCGAGCGCTACGCAGAGGAGCACTCGACGGCGCCGCTCGAGCTCTTCCGGCGCCTCGATGCGGAGACACGCGAGACCCAAAGCACGCCGTCGATGATGGTCGGCCCGCTCGAAGGAACGTTCCTCGGCTGGCTCGTCGCCCTGACGCGGGCGAAACGTGTGCTCGAGCTCGGCACGTTCACGGGCTGGTCGTCGATCGCGATGGCGCTCGAGCTTCCCGACGGCGGCCGCGTCGTCACGTGCGACGTGAACGAGGAGACGAGCGCGGTCGCGCGGCGTTACGCCGAGGAGGCGGGCGTGGCAGATCGCATCGAATACCGGCTCGGCCCAGCACTCGAGACCCTGGCCGGCCTCGACGGGCCTTTCGATCTCGTCTTCATCGACGCCGACAAGGCCGCGTACGTCGACTACTACGACGCGACGCTGCCGAAGCTCGCAGACGACGGCTTGCTCGTCGCCGACAACACGCTCGCCGACGGGCGCGTCGTCGAGCCCGGCAGCGACATGGAGCGCGCGATCGTCCGCTTCAACGAGCACGTTCGCGACGACCCGCGCGCCGAGTGCCTCGTGTTGACGATCCGCGACGGGATCACGCTCGTTCGGAAGCGACGACCTCGCGCGTGAGCTCGTCGATCGAGCGCAACGTGACGTCTGCGAGCGCGAGCGCTTCGTCGTCCGGCGGATAGCTCGGGTTCGGGATCGCGATCACGCGCATGTCGGCGGCCCGCGCTGCGCGGATGCCGCCGTGTGAGTCCTCGATGGCCGCGCAGCGCTCGGGCGTCACGTCGAGTCGCCGAGCCGCCTCGAGGTACACGTCGGGCGCGGGCTTTCCGCGCGCCACCTCCTCGGACGACACGCTGACGCGTAAGAGAGGTGCGAGGCCACTCGCCTCGAGCACAGCTTCGATCAGCGCGCGGTTCGACGACGACGCGAGTCCGACCGGCCAACGCTCGCCGATGCGGCGCACGGCCTCGACGGCGCCGGGGATCAGCGGCAGCTCGCGGCGGTACTCCGCGAGCATGCGCCCGACGACGTCGTCGTTGATCTGCTCCGGCTCGACCGGCACGCCTGCGTGCTCGTGCAAGTAGCGCGACCACTCCGTCGAGCTCATGCCCATCATCGCGCGCTGCACCTCGTCGTCGTAGCGACCGCCGCGCTCTCGCACGTAGCGCTCGCGGACGGCGTCCCACACTTCCTCCGACTGAAGCAGCACGCCGTCGAGGTCGAAGATCACGGCGTCGATCATCGGCGTAGTGGATCGGACGGGTGACGCCGGAGCCCCGAATCGGGGAGGTCGAACGGCCGGCGCCGGTTCGATACGAGACGTATGGCTGCTCCTGAAGCGCCCCTCCGCGTGCTCGTCGTCGACGACGACGAGGTTGTGGGACAGACGATCGCGGCGATGCTCGCCTCCCGCGGATTCGCCGTCTGGGATGCGCGGCGCCCTTCGGATGCGCTCCAGCTCGCCGACGGGGCGGCCGAGCCGTTCGACTTGCTCGTCACCGACATCATCCTTCCGGAGATGACGGGGCTCGCGCTCGCGCGACGGCTCGCCGACCGCTGGCCTGCTCTGCGCGTCGTCTACACGTCAGGCCACGCGAGCGCGGCGATCGTCGGCGGCGCAGGAGCGGTCGATGGCGCGTCTTTCCTGAACAAGCCGTTTCTCAGCTCGCAGCTACTCCAAGCCGCCGAGCAAGCGCTCGCCCCGGCCTAGCCCTTCTTCTGCAGCACGCTGATCCAGTACGGCGTCGTCGGCGTCGGCGTCGTCGAGAAGCGCGCGTTCACGGCGTAGAGACGCGGGCCGAACTCGGCGACCGTC
>JBKPRX010000072.1:0-11638 GCA_046734795.1 Actinomycetota bacterium | reverse complement strand
TAGAGAAGATCTGCGTCGGAACCGCCGTGCAGCACGTCGTCGCCTCGCGAGCCGTACACGACGTCGTGCCCGTCGCGCGCACGCACCTCGTCGTCGCCTGCACGCGCATAGATCACGTCTGCGCTCGGCGTGCCGCTCAGCGTGTCCGGGCCGGCGTCCCCCGGATCACGTCGAGCCGCGCGGCAAGCGCCACCGACGTCACCGCGAGCGCGAGCAAGAACGCGATCGTGAGAGAGAGCTTCGCCTTCATCGAACACCTCCGGGAGAAAAGAGCCGTCGCTCTCGTTCTGTCGCGGCCTCGTTCGCACCGAATGAGCTGCCGCGAAGGATTCGGTAAGCGTTCTCTCGCGCGTCTTTACAGGTCGGGTTAAGCGCGCGGTAACCTGCGCCGCGCGCCCCCGTAGCTCAGTGGATAGAGCAGCGGTTTCCTAAACCGCGTGCGCAAGTTCGATTCTTGCCGGGGGCATCCCAGTACGGCAGGACCTTCCCGGCGAGATGACCCAGACCCGCGTCGACACCAGCCTCCGAGCGTCTGCGTCGGTGTAACGCTGAGAAGCATCTGGGAGTTGAGCGCGATCGAGCAGCAGCGGCTGCTCGCACGCGGCGAGGTTTCCGCCGTCGAGGTCGTGAGCTCGCACCTCGAGCGGATCAACGCCGTCAATCCGGCCGTGAACGCGATCGTCACGCTCGTACCCGAGCGGGCGCTTGCCGATGCGGCAAAGGCGGATGAGGCGCGGGCGCGAGGCGAGTCGCTCGGTCCTCTGCACGGGCTGCCGATCGCGATCAAGGATCTCCTCGACACCGCGGGGATCCGCACGACGTATGGCTCCGCGATCTACCGCGACCACGTGCCGGCCGAGGACGCTCCACTCGTGCGGCGCCTGAAGGCGGCCGGGGTGATCGTCGTCGGGAAGACAAACACGCCGGAGTTCGGAGCGGGCTCGCAGACCTTCAACTCGGTGTTCGGCGCAACTCGGAATCCGTACGACCTCGCGCGGACACCGGGAGGCTCGAGCGGCGGCGCTGCTGCCGCCGTCGCCACCGGCACGCTCCCGTTCGCGGACGGGTCTGATCTCGGCGGAAGTCTTCGCAACCCCGCGAGCTTCTGCAACGTGGTCGGTCTGCGTCCGACTCTTGGTCGAATCTCCGATCCGAACGAAGACGATCCGGACAACCTCGCGGTGTTCGGCCCGATCGCCAGAACAGTGCGCGACGCGGCGCTCCTGCTCGAAGCGCTCGTCGGACCGGACGCCCGCTGGTCGGCGCCGGACTTCGACAGCGACCTCGGCAACATCAGAGTCGGGTGGAGTCGTAACGTCCTCGGACTGCCCATCGACTCGGGAGTCACGACCGCGCTTGAAGACACCCGACCGCTCCTCGAGGGGATTTGTCGCGTGGAGGAGGCGGAGCCCGATCTCGTCGACGCAGACGAGGCATTCCACGTCCTGCGGGCACTGCGTTTTGCACGCAACCATGCTGATGAGGTGCGAACCCATTCTGGGCTCGTGAAGGACACGATTGTGTGGAACGTCGAGGAGGGACTCGCGCTGGACGCGGAGCGCATCGCTCGAGCGCGCGCAACTCGCACCGAGATCGTCCACCGAATGGCGGCGTTCCTGGACGACTACGACGCGCTTGCCTTACCTGCGAGCCTCGTCCCGCCGTTCCCGGTCGAGGTCGAGTGGCCGCGAGAGATCGAGGGCACCGCGATGACGACGTATCTCGACTGGATGCGAGCGTGCACGCGTATTACGGTGACCGGCCATCCCGCGATCTCGGTCCCGTTCGCGTTCACTCCCGACGGCCTTCCGATTGGCCTTCAGCTCGTCGGCCGTCACGGCGACGAGGCCGGCCTGCTCCGACTCGCGGCCGCGATCGAGGCTGCGACCGGAGCGTCAGCGCGGCGCCCAGAACTCTGAGCTCGGAGGCGGGTGCGCCGGAGATGGCTTGTGTTTCTCTAAGCGAGTGGGATGATTCGCGGCAGCCATCACGACGCAGTGAGGAGTCGAATCAATGTATTTGCGGCGCAGAGTCGTCCTGCTGACACTGGCGGTGTCGGCCGCAGTCGTCTTGACCCTCGCTGCGAGCACCTTCGCGAAGGACGCAAAGTCTCTCCACAAGAACGTTGCCCGCTCGCTCTCCGGAACGTGGTCGGGGAAGTACAGCGGCCCCTTCAACGGCACGTTCACTCTTCGCTGGACACAGTCGGGTGGTCGGTTGACCGGAACGATCACACTTTCGTCCCCGCGCGGTAAGTACCCCATCACCGGCAGCGTGCGCGGCGGTGACATCAAGTTTGGGGCCGTCGGTGTGGGCACCACCTACACAGGGACGGTCTCGGGCAAATCGATGTCGGGGACCTACAAGACCGGACCGAGAAGCGGATCCTGGAGCGCCAAGAAGACCTCTTGACGGGATCGGCAGCCCGTCTGCGACACTGAGTCCGCGCAGTCCTCGGCGCTCGTCTCCTCTTCGAGGCCATACCCGTACCACCGACGCGGCCGTTAGGAGACAGTCATGACGAAGTTTCTTGGCGGCAGCGAGAGTAACCCGAGCGACGCGCTCGGCTACGAGGCCGCGCTGGAGGCGCTGCTCTCGCTCGTCGGACGGAACGTGCTCGTACTGTTCTCCGGCGCCGAGGGTGTGCCGTTTATCGCCGGAGTGCTCAGCGGTCGGCTCGAACGAGGCGAGGCAGACGACCGGCTGGAGACGATCCTCCTGAGGGCTGACACCACGGCGGTCGAGACGCTGTTCTTCCACGTCGGCTCGCGGCAGAGCGGCTTCGTCATCCGACCCGACGAATTCGTGCGCGCGTTCTGGCAGAGCGAGGGACAGCTGACGATCCACCTCGGCAGCAGCGCAGTCACGATCATGGTCGAGGGCGAGCTGGGAGAGGCACTCGAGCGTTGAATCTCCTTGGCGGTGTGCGCGAGCGGCTGACGAGAAAGCGCCGCTGTCCCCACTGCGGGCAGCGGCTTGGGCTGTTTCCACCTCCAAAGACGTGCAAGCGGTGTGGGCGGCAGATCTACGAGGCGGCCGACCGCCGCCGACGATATTGACCAGCTACGGTGTGCCTGTACACGAGCGCGTAACGGTTGCGCAGTTTGCGCCTCCTCTGCCCGTTCTGATGTGGCAAGGAGGTGTTTTTATGGCAACCGGAACCGTGAAGTGGTTCAACGACGCCAAGGGTTATGGATTCATCGCTCCCGACGGCGGCGGCAAGGACGTGTTCGTTCACCACAGCGCGATCGCAGGCAGCGGCTACAAGTCGCTGGCCGAGGGCGCGCAAGTCGAGTTCGAAGGCGCCGAGGGTGCGAAGGGCCCCGAGGCAAAGAACGTCCAGCTAGTCGCATAGCGGCGGTGATGCAGGCGGGGTTGCGCTGCGGCCCCGCCCTGATCCGCCCGAACGAGGAGAAAGCGCATGCACGGAAAGATGCTCTGGTTCAACAGTGACAAGGGCTTCGGTTTCATCGAAACCGAACGCGGCGAGCGGCTCTACGTCGCCGAAAGCGGCTTCTTGTCGGGACAGACGCCGGCCGGGCGTTGCGCCGGACTCCATGTCGTCTTCGAACGGGTCGTCGAGGGCGGCGAGGCGCGTGCAATCAACACCGCTTTTCCGCCGGCAGCCGACACCCGGCGCGCTCGGCGACGCCAGGGCGGGAGCGCCCGCGCGTTTTAAGCGGCGAAGATCGCCGCATCGCATGACGGCGCGCTCTCCGCACAAGGTGCTGGCTAGTCGGGGACTACACGATTGCGATCATCCGCAGAGCGCGTCGCGGGAGTCGTCACGCTCTCGCTGGTCTAGGAGCCGCCTGACTCGAGCCGAGCGGAAAGCTCGTCGAGCGCGGCTTGCTCCGGTGCGCTCACTTCCTCGCCGTGTTCCTTGTGCGCGGCTGCGACACGCGACGCCACCGCGAGGACGAACGACTGGTATGCCGCGGCCTCGTCCGGCGTGGCCTTTGCCCGCACCAGGGCGGCGGCGTCGGCGACTTCCTGCGGCCCCTTCTCCTGAAGCTCCTGCGGCGAGGCGAACTTGTGTCGGTCGAACTTCGGCTTCTCGGCGAGGATCTGACCGAGGAGCTCGCTCTCGCCGTGCTGCGCCTGCACCTCTGAGTAGACGCGAGCCAGCGCGAAGGTCTCTCGGAACGTGCCGCCGCGCGCGGAGGTGACGACGAACATCCCTGCCGTCACCGGTGCCTCGACGAGCAGGTGCCATTCGTCGGGCGTGAAGTCGCTCTTCGCAGTCATCGCTGCTCCCGAGCTCGCGGCTTGCGGTGCCAGAGTCGCGTCAGGAAGTAGGTCGGCACAAGCCAGACAACGAGGAACACGGCGAGCACCGAGCCCGAGACGCCGTGCACGAGCGCCGCGAGCGCGAGCACGAACAGAAGAGCGAAGCTAAAGAAGAGATACGCGCCGGTGAAGAGCACGAGCATCGCGCCGCGTACCGCAGTCTTCGCGCCCAGCCGCGCCTGAGCCGCCAGTTCGCGGACGTCGGGCAGCATTGGCAGCCCCGAAAGCGCGCCGCGAAGGTCTGTACCGGAGCGCGCCGCGACGACGCAGGCCATTCGCTCCGAGAGCTCGTCCATCGTCAGGCGGCCACGGACGTAGTGCTCGCGCAGCGCTGCGGCGGCACGTTCGCGATCACGATCGGCGGCGAACACTGCGCCATCGTAGCCCCCATGTGACGAGAGGCAAGAGCCGCGAAACGAGCTTCGGGCTGAGCCGGTTCTCGTTATCGTGGCCGAGCAGTCGGGAGCGGAGCTGCCGCAGTGAGCCACTACGACGTGATCGTCATCGGGGCAGGGTCGCCAGGCGAGCATTGCGCGGGTGCGCTCGCGGAAGGCGGCTTGCGGGTCGCGATCGTCGAGCGCGAGCTCGTCGGCGGCGAATGCTCGTACTACGCGTGCATCCCGTCGAAGACGCTGCTTCGGCCGGGCGAAGCCGTGCATGGCGCGCGCGAGGCCGCGGCGAGAGCAGACGTCGAGGTCGGCGAGGCACTCGCGTGGCGCGACTTCATGGTCTCGGACTACTCCGACACGAACGCAGCGCTGTGGCTCGCAGACAACGGCATCGAATTGCTTCGCGGCCGCGGTCGGCTCGCCGGCACGGGCGTCGTCGAGGTCGACGGTGCGCGCCACACCGCAGACCACGTCGTTCTGGCGGCGGGCGCGGACGCAGTCGTGCCTCCGGTTCCCGGGCTGCGCGAGCTCGACGGCATCTGGACGAACCGCGAGGTGACCGCGATGAAGGCTGTGCCCCGGCGGCTGCTCGTGCTCGGCGGCGGGCCGGTCGGCGTCGAGATGGCGCAGGCGGTCCGCCGCCTCGGCGGCGAGGTCGCGCTCGTCGAGGGCAGTCCGCACGTGCTGTCGCGCGAAGCGGCGCCGCTCGGCGAGGCGCTCGGCGAAGTGCTGCGCGGCGAAGGCGTCGAGCTCGTGCTCGACATGCATGCGACCGCCGCTCGGCGCGCAGGTGACGACTACGTGCTGGAGCTCGACGACGGCCAAGAGCTGCGTGGCGACCGGCTGCTCGTCGCGACCGGTCGGCGTCCGCGAGTCGAGGACATCGGCCTCGACACCGTCGGGATCACGACGAACGGCCACGGCATTCCCGTCGACTCGCACCTGCGGGCGGGCGAGCGCCTCTGGGCGATCGGTGACATCACCGGCATCTGGCAGCTGACGCACGTGGGGAAGTACCAGGGCGACGTCGTGGCCGCGAACATCCTCGGCAAGCCGCGCGAGGCGAACTACGACGCCGTGCCGCGCGTCGTCTTCACGGATCCGCAAGCGGCCGCGGCCGGCGCGACCGAAGCGAAGTTCAGCTCGACTGCGGCGCTCTCGGAGGTGCCGAAGACCGCGACGTACACGCGCGCATACGCAGAGTCGAACGGGTTCCTCACGCTGCTGAGCGATGGCGAGCGTCTGACGGGTGCATATGCGCTCGGACCGGAAGCCGGTGAATGGCTTCAGCAGGCGACGCTCGCGATCCGCGCCCGCGTTCCGTTCGACGTGTTGCGCGACACGATCCAGCCGTTCCCGACCTTCTCGGAGATCTACATCGCAGCGCTGAACTCGCTCTGGAAAGAGATCGAGCGCCGCGAGCAAGGCGATTTGTCGTCATAGCGCTAACGGCTGGGCACGCTCCCTCCGAACAACGCAACTTCGTAAACCGCGGGCGCAAGTTGCACAACCGGCCACCGGGGCACAATCGCACCGTGAGCTTCGACCACCACGACCCGCGGTTCGTCGAGGATCCCGCCAGCATCTTCGGTGCAATTCGCGAGTCCTCGCCGCTCGTGCACTCGGATCTCTACGGCGGCTTTTGGATGCTCACGCGGTACGACGACGTGACGCGCGCGGCACTCGACTACGAGTCTTTCACGTCGAGCGTGCCTGGCACGACGATCATCCCTCCGTCCCAGCCGCGGACGCATCCGCTTGTGCCGATCGAGATGGATCCGCCGGCGCACACGAAGTACCGCGGGCTCGTGAACGCGCTCTTCTCACGTGGGCGGATCGACGCACTGCGCGCCGACCTCGAGGCGCTCGCGACGAGCCTCGTGGAGCCGATCGCGCGCAAGGGCGGCGGCGAGGTGATGTCCGAGTTCGCGCACCCGATGTCGCTCGGTGCGCTCGCGCGGCTGATGAACCTGCCCGAGGACGACGAGGCGCGCTGGTTCGACTGGGTCGAGCGGATGTTCGCGAACGCGCTCAACGATCCCGACGACCAGCGCGAAGCCGTGCGCGACGTCGAGGCGTACCTCGACGCGTTGATCGCGGAACGAAAAGCGGAGCCGCACGACGACTTCATCGGTCTCTTGCTCGAGGCGGAAGTCGACGGCGCGCGGCTCAGCGAGGCCGACGTTCGGCAGTTCGGCATCTTGATGCTGCTCGCCGGCTACGAGACGACGTCGGGCGCGATGGGCTTGAGCCTCATGCACCTCGCGGAGAACCGCCACCAGCGCATGCAGCTGATGGCCGACGCACCGACGCTCGCGCACGACGCCGTGAACGAGCTGCTGCGATTCATCTCACCGGTGCAGGTCTTCTGCCGGAACGCAGGCCGAGAGCTCGACCTCTACGGCGAGACGATTCCCGAAGGCGACGTCGTGTTGCTCGCGTACGGATCGGCGAACCGCGACCCGCGTGCCTTCGAAGAGCCCGACCGCTGCATCCTCGACCGCCGGCCGAACAAGCACGTGGCCTTCGGGCACGGACATCACCTGTGTCTGGGTGCGAATCTCGCGCGGCTCGAGCTGACGATCATGATCGAGCGCTTCGCCGAGCTCTTCCCGAGCTTCGAGCTCGATCCGGAGCGGCCGCCGACGTGGAAGCGCCGCGGCGACATCCGCGGCCTGTCATCGCTTCACCTCGTCGCCGAGGGCGTCTCAGAACGGGCAGACGGCGGTGTTACCGGCAACGTCGCGCACGCGAACGGTGAACGACGACGCGTGGCGGGTGTCGCCTCCGCTGACCGTCACGTCGACTAGGGCGGTCGTTCCCGGAACGAAGGACGCGTCGAGCTCGGCGTCCGCGGCATCCTCGAGAGTGACCTCGGCCAGGCCGCTCTCGCTGTCACCGACGTCGAAGTGGACGACCTTCTTTCCGGGTCCGGCGCCGCCGCGCAGCGAGCACGCCGGCGGAGTCGTGTCGGTCGGCACCGCATCGAAGCCGCGCTGCTGGAACGGCGAGACGTTCGGAGCCGGCCAATCGTCGAGGCCGATTGCCGACGGGTCGACGAACTGGTCGCCGACGACGCGTCCGAAGTCGTTGACCGCGTTCGCGCCGACAAGGGTGCCCGCGGCGCCGGTGGCGAGCGTGTTCAGGTCGAGCATTACGCCGCCGGTGAAGACGAACGCATGCCACGCGCCGCTTGCCGTCTGTGACGCGCCGACGATCTGCCCCCACCTGTTGATCCCGCGCGCGACGCTGTTCTGGCCGCCGAGCGTGCCGAGATCGTTCATCGCCCCATTGGCGTACGCGAACGCGTGCGAGGAACCGTCCGCAAGCTGCGCCTCGCCGACGATGGTGCCGAATGCGTTGATCGCATAGGCGGCGCTCGCCGCACCGCCGAGCGTCCCGAGGTCGGTCATCGTCCCGGCCTGGTCGAGGAACGCGTGCGAGCTGCTCGAGCCGGCAGGCGTCGACTCGCCGACAACTTGGCGATGGTTGTTGAGCCCGAACGCGCGGCTCGTCGGTCCGCCGAGCGTCCCAAGGTCGTTGAGCGTCGAGCCGTCGTAGAGGAACGCGTGCGGGATCCCGAAAACGTTGGAATAGCCGACGACGTCGCCCCGGTCGTTGATGCCACGCGCGAAGCTGAGGGAGGACGGCAGACACCCACCACAAACGTTGAGCACGCCGAGATCCGTGGCGGACCCGTTCGCGTAAAGGAAGGCACGCGGATTCGTGAACAACAGGCCGAAGCCGGGAACGGTCGTGGCCGTCAAGGCGATCTGGTCGACGTCGTTGATCCCAAGGCCCCAGCTCAGGTAGCCGCCGAAGAGCGGCAGCTGCTGGAAAGTGCCGTCGTGCTTGTTGAACGCGAAGCCCCGCAGCGAGCCGTCGCTGCAGAAGTAGGCGGCCCACCCGACGACGTGACCGCTGTTGTTGACCGCGTTCGCGCCGCTGCCGTGCCCGGGTGGCGGAGAATTGGGGCAGACGCCAGTCGTGAAGTCGGAGATCGTGGTCACCTGGTACGAAGGTGCGGCGCCCGCGGCCGCCGCCGTTCCCCCGACGACGACGAATAGGGCGGCGAGCATCGCCGCGAACCGATCCCCCCTCACACGCAAGATCGTGCCAGGTTCGACAAACGAGTTCAACGTCCTTTAGAGACAACGGGGCCCGCGTGGGGCCCCGTCGTCGTCTCCCCGCCAGCTGGGACCGACGGAAGCTCCGCTCCTACTGGAGACCCTTCTGCTTCGCGATCGCGCCGGCGACCAAGTCGGCCGTCATGAACATGTGGGCGTACGCGTGCTGGTACGTCTGCGCAGCGGCGCTGTAGTTCTTCGCCGCGTACTGGTCGAGCTGCGTCTTCAGCTCGAGGACGTGACCGAGCAGGTCGTTGCGGACGGCGAGCTTCGGCAGGCCGGTCGCACCGGCGAGGAAGTCACCGAACTTGACCGTGTAGGTCTTCAGGTTCGCCACCGCTCGGTTCTGGCCGGCCTTGTCGTGCTTGGCCGTTGCGACGGTGTAGGCGACGAAGAAGCGGATGTGGTCGCGCCACATGAACTTCCCGTCGAGGAACGCCTTGCCTGCGGGTGCGCCGTAGATCGAGCCGATCGCCTTCGAGATGGCGACCGAGTTGCGATCGAGCGCGGCGGCCGTCGGCTTGAAGCTCGGGGAGCCCGTGAGGCCGAGGTTCGTCGCGTTCATCGCGAGAGCAGCGTGCTCGCCGAAGAGCTGGCCGAGCGTCGCACGGAGATCCGATGCCGTCAGCTTCGCCGAGCGCGCCGCGGTCGGATGCTGATGACCGGTCGAATGCTGATGACCGGAATTCCCGGCCGTTGCCGAGACCGCGCCCAACGCCAGAACGGCGAGGGCAGCAGCCGCGAGATACGTGAGCCTGCGCATGAAAGTGTTCCTCTCGTCGTGGGGTGACGTCGTGATTCGCACGACCGAGCGGGATGGTTCGGCTGATCTGCCAGGGCGCGAGCGCTAGCTCAGCACGCCGACGGCGAGCACCGCGGCGACTCCGGCGAACGCTCCTGCAACGAGACGGACGTCGAGGACGTCGTGGAAGTACGCGACGCTCGCGATTGTGCTCGCGGCGGTCGCGGCAAGAAGCGCGATCGTCGCCCCGACGGCGTCGTGACTCGGAACGAGCGCTGCCGCGACGACTGCGAACGTCGTCGCCCCGGCGATCATCGTCAGCAACCGCGCACCCGGTCGGAGGCGAATCGCCGCGACGCTCGCCACTGCGCCCGTCAGCGGAGCGAGTGGCACGATCGCGAGCGCCGGAACGAACGCGTCCTTCGCTCCCTCGAAGTCCGAGCCGAAGAGCGGCCCGAGCAACCGGCCCACAAGGGCGACGCCGACGACGGCGGCCGGCGCGACGACGAGAAGCAGTAGGCCCGTCACGCGGCGCAACGCGTGCACGACTGCGAGCGGGTCGCTCTCAGCCGAGGCCGCGAATCGCGGCAGCGTCACGGTGAAAAGCTGCCACACCGCGTAGGTTGCCGCGACTGCGACGCCGGCGGCGAGGCCGGCGTAGCCGGTTTGCGTCGCGGAGCTCGCGAGCAACGCCGCAACGACGACGGGTCCGCGGTGCTGGAGGACGAGCAGGACGTTGCTCGACGAGTGAAGGAGCGCGAACCGTGAGACGTCGCGCGGGATCGGCGCGCGGGCCGGTGCGCGCACGAGCGGCTTCGCGCACAGGACGAGTCCAACGATGAGCGTGACTGCGCACGAGAGCGGGATGGCGGCGAGCGCGCCGTTCAAACCGGCGAGCACGTACAGGGCGACGACACCGCCGACGAGCACGAGATTCTGGAGCGGATAGCGCGCGCTCCAGGCGCCGATGCGTCCTAGTGCAAGCGCGCTCTGGAAGGCGACGGTCGCGGGCGCGTCGAGCAGGACGGCCGTGAGGACCATCGCTGTCGCGAAGGGCGCAAACTGCTCCGGATCCACCTCGACGAGCACAACCGCAGCAGCAGCCCCGAGCGCGACGCCGACCGCGCGCCATCGCAGCGCGCGTAAGGCGAGGGCGCGCGCAAGTGCGGCACGTTCGTCGGGCGGTGCGGCTGCGACGAACCGCGACGTCACTGCGGGTCCGGTGATCGCGAGCGCCATCGAGCCGATCACGACGATCCCGAGCGCGAGCGAGAACGTTCCGAAGTCCTCGGCGCCGAGCAGCCGCGGCACGACGGTGACGAGAAACGCGAGCGTCGCGAACTCTGCGGCCTTGCCCCAAGCTGCGAGCGCGACGGCCCGAACCGTGCGCGGATACGGCGTGCGAACGGTGTGCGAGTCGAGCGGCGTCGTTGCGAGTCTCAGCGGTACCGCGCCTTGTGGAGCTCGTAATGGAGCATTCGGCGATCGGCCGAGCCGCCGCCGCTCGCGTATCCGACCGCTTCTCCGATCCCCCAGATGATGCAGCCGAGTACGACCGCGACCAACGTCGCGGTCGACGGCCACGAGCCGCCGACACAGCGGCGAGCGGCGTTCGTCCGCTTGAAGCGAACGACGGGCACGAGCGGCGAGCCGACGAGGTAGACGGCCGTTCTCCACATCGGCCACCGAAGACGTCGCGTCGCGCCGAGCAACCGGCCGCCGAGAAAGCGTTCGTGCAGCCAGTCGAAGGTTGGAGCCACATTGAGATGCTCGAGGCGCGCCGCCGGCTCGTGGTAGGCCCGCGCGTCGACTGCCGCGAGCTCTTGCGCAAGCTTGCTTCCCGGTTCGAGGAGCAGGCCGAGCTGCGCGCCGAAACCGAGCAGCACGTCGCGATCGAACGTTGCGTTGTATGCGGGCGGATCGTGGATCTCGCCGGCGGCTCCACCGGGTGCCCAGCGGCCGTAGTCGATCAGGAGCGACGACCAGCTCGTGGCGCCGCCTTCGGGATTGCCGTTCACGATCGTCGGAACGACGGCCGCCCAGCCTTCTTCGTGCGCGCGCAAGACCGTCTCGGCCCACGTCTCGGTCGG
>JBKPRX010000071.1:0-16425 GCA_046734795.1 Actinomycetota bacterium | reverse complement strand
CGACCTGTCTCTGCGTTTCGCAATCTGCTGCACTACCACGTGCACCACGCGGCTGCGGGACCCGCGACGACGTTCTGGGCGGGGCTCGGCGCGGTCCGGCGCGACACGTTCTTGAACGCCGGCGGCTTCGACGAGGTCCGGTATCGCGTCCCGTCGATCGAAGACGTCGAGCTCGGGATGCGTCTCGCCGACTCGGGGGCGCGCATCGTGCTGGATCCGCAGGTGCAGGGAAAGCACCTGAAGGCGTGGAGCTTGCCGCAGATGGTCTACACGGACTTCGTCCGGCGCGGCGTGCCGTGGGTCCAGCTGCTGCTCGAGCGCGGCTCGTCGTCGTCCGCGCTGAATCTCGGCTGGCGTCATCGGCTTTCGGCGTTGTCGGCGGCAACCGCGTTCGTTGCGGGCGCGACCGGCAGACGCCGGACGTTTGTCGCGTCCACGGCCACCTTCGTCGTGCTGAACGGATCGTTCTACGCGCTGCTCTTCCGCAAGCGCGGCGGCGGCGACGCGCTGGCCGGAATCGGTCTGCACGCATTGCATCATCTGACGGGCGCCGCGTCGCTTCCGGCCGGCGTCGTGTCCCATACCCTGTCGTCCCGCCGTCGCCGCAGCGACGGTTGAACTCGTAGGCAAAGGAGTAGCTTTCGATGCGTTTCGGCTTCGTCGGTCTTGGTTGGGCAGCACGCAGCTTCCACGTTCCCGCACTCCGCGGCATTCCATCGGCGGAGCTCGTCGGGGCCGCCGACAGCTCGCCGGAGCAGCGCGCATCGTGGGAGCGTGACACAGGCATCACCGCGTACGAGTCGCTCGACGAGTTGCTCGAGCGCGGACGGCCCGACGTCGTCGTGATCGCGACGCCGCCGGACTCGCACGCGAGCCTTTGCATCGCCGCGCTCGAAGCTGGCGCGCACGTCTTCTGCGAGAAGCCGTTCGTTGCGACGGTGGAAGAGGCGGATCACGTGCTCGCGGTCGCCGAGCGCACCGGCCGACAGATCGCGATCAACCACGAGTACCGCGAGATCCCGACCTACCGCGCGCTGCGCGAGCAGATCGGGCGAGACGACATCGGGCGACTCGTCTTCTGCCAGATCTGGCAGCTGATGGACGTGCCGCCGTGGAGCGAGCCCGTCGCGTGGCGAGCCGCGATGCCGAACCGCACGCTCTTCGAAGGCGGCGTGCATCTTGTCGACTTGCTCGTGTCGTTCTTCGGCGAGATGCCACGCGCCGTCTATGCACGCCACTCGTCCGGACTCGAAGAAGGACGCACCGCCGACGCGATTCATCTCGTCACGTTCGAGTTCTCCGAGAACCGGCTCGCACAGATCGTGATCGACCGGCTCTGCAAATCCGGGACGCGCTACGTCGAGATCCGCGCCGATTGCGAGCAGGCGTCGCTGCGCGCATCGCACGGCGGGCGCGCGCTCGTGCGGCTCGGCCTCAAACGTGCCGAGCGACCGGGTGTGCGCGTCGAGTTCGGGCTCGGCGGGATGGCGTGGGTCGAGCGTGGCTTCAGCCACAAGACCATCGCCCGCGCGCCGCGCGACTCCGCGGTCGAGGCCACGCGGCGGCTGACGGAGCGCATCGTCGCCGCGCTGGAGCAAGGCGTCGAGCCGCCGTCGAGCGGGCGCGAGGCGCGCGACGTGCTCGAGGTGATCGAGGCCGCCTACCGCTCGGCCGAGACGGGCGAGCGGATCGAGCTCAGCTCCTCGATGATCGCGAAGTAGCGCTCGAGGTGCTTGTCCTCGGACCAGAGCTCGCGGTACGCACGCTTCCCGCGCCCGCCCAGCTCGTCGCGTAGCGCGCTGTCGGTTCGAAGCTGCTCCATCGCGGCCACGAGCTCGGTATTCGTCCGGTAGGTGAGACCGCCGCCGCTGTCGTGGACGGCCTCCGCCTGCCCTCCTTGGTCGCGCGCGATCACCGGCACACCCCGCGACAGAGCCTCGATGCTCACGAACGGAAAGACCTCGTACCCGATCGTCGGTACGAGCGCGGCGACCGCGCCGCGGTAGAGCCCTCCGAGCTCGTCCGGCGGCACCCGTCCGAGGAAGCGCACGTTCGGAAGGGCAGCCGCTTGCTGCCGCAGCTCCGAGCCATACGTGCCGTCGCCGGCGACGACCAGATCCGCCGCGTCGTAGCGCTCGAACGCCTCGATCACGCTCGTCACGCCCTTCAGCCGCTCGAGCCGGCCGGCGAGGAGGAAGTACGGACGCGGCGCATCGACGTTCGTCTCGTCTTCGGCAGGTTCCGGAACAAAAAGCGGCAGATGCCGGATCTCACGCTCGAGCCCGCGCTCCGCGTGCATGCGCGCGGCGAAGCGGCTCGGCGCGAGAAAGGCATCGACGTTCGCGAGCTGGCGCTCGAGCAAGTCCGTGTACCGCCACAGCTGCGGCGGCCGGTGAAACGAGAGCGTGCAACGCAGGCAATCCGGCTTCTCGCACGGTCGGCGGTTGTACTTCCAGAGCACGTGCATCGGACACACGAGCCAGAACTCGTGTGTCGTGTACAGCTTGATCCCACTGCCGTAGGAGAGGACGCCGGGGCCGCCCATCAGCGAGATGTTGTGGAAGTGGACGACGTCGAAGTGCGTCTCGGCGAAGATCTCGTCGAGCGCCGATGCGTTGAGACCGGGGCGGCCGGCGAGATATGTCGTCAACGGCGCGAGACGACGCGCGCGACTCGACAGCGGGTGAACCGTGACGTTCGCGTGTTGCGGCAACGGTGCGTGCCGCTCGCCACCGAGCATGCTGTACGCGTCGACGTTGTGGACGACGGTGACGCGATGGCCTCGTCGTGCGAGCGCTTCTGTCAGGCGATAGACGTACAACGCATCGCCGCCGAAGTGGTACGGCGGATAGAACGTTGTCACCATGCAGAAGGAGAGCGGCTCGCTAGTCACGCGGCCTCCGCGCGACTCGCACGATCGCCTCGCGCAAACGCTCGGCTGAAGCGTCCCAGTTGAGACGGCCCGCCGCCGCTCGCGCAGCCGCCGCAGAGGACCTGCGCAGCTCGTCGTTCTCGTGCAGACTCGTTACGTGCGCGGCGAGCGCGGTCGCGTCGCGCGGCTCGAAGAAGAGGGCCGCACCACCCAACGTCTCGCGATGCGCAGGCAAATCGCTCAGCACGACGGCGGCGCCGCACGCGGCGGCTTCGACGGCCGGCAAGCCGAACCCTTCGGACAACGATGGCACGACGGCGGCCACCGCGCGACTGTAGAGCGCGGCGAGCGCATCGTCGGAGAGGAACCCTGGCAGCACGACTCGCTCCGCGATCCCGAGCTCCGCGATCTTCGCCTTGATCGCGGGAGCGGCTGAGAGGTACGGGTCTCCGTCGAGGTCGCCGGCGAGCACGAGCTTCAGCGCGGGGGGAAGCTGCGGCACCGCGTCGAGCAGCGTCTCGACGTTCTTGTGCGGGCTGATGCCTGCGGCGTAGACGATGTACGGCTCGTCGGCCGCGAGCCCGATTGCTTCCGCGGCAGCGATCGACGCTTCCC
This sequence comes from Actinomycetota bacterium, assembly GCA_046734795.1. Taxonomy (GTDB): domain Bacteria; phylum Actinomycetota; class Thermoleophilia; order Gaiellales; family Gaiellaceae; genus JBKPRX01. Next base: position 12,938 of record JBKPRX010000071.1, on the reverse strand, counting down.
GCGGTCGCTGCGAGAACACCGGGTCCGGCGCTTCGCCGATCACCGGGATCCGCTCCGCGTCGAGCCCGAGCTGGCCCGCGACGGCGGTTCGCGCGGCCTCCGAGACCGCGAAGAATCCCTTCGCGAGCCGCAGCGCCGTCGCCTGCTTCGCTCGCCATGCAATCCGCTCGCGCCGCGTCGGAAAGAGGAGCTCGGGGTGCGTCTCCGCGGTTGCGTCGTGCAAGCCGAGGATCGTCGGCACTCCGAGCACGGGAAAGTACGAGTAGACGGACGGGAAGACGAACGCGTCGAGATCGCTTCGGCTTGCGGCTCGCCCGAGTCGCAAGAGGTCGACGGGGTGTCGACTCGCGCCCGCGTTCGGACCTTCGGGCGACGAATGCCGGAGCCGAACCGCGCGCCGCTCGACACCTGCAGGCAGGTCGAGTCCGTCGGCTGCCGCTGCGTCTGCCACGAACACGTATGTCGTTTCGCCGTCGAGCTCGACGAGGCGACCGATGACGTTCCGTGCGAAGCGTCCGAAGCCTCGCCGGTTCGCCCAGCTCGTCGCGTCGATGCCAACCCGCATGTGCGGACCTTGCCGCTTGCGCGGAGCTAGCGCACCTTCAGAAGGCTCTTGCCGCCGCCGAACGCATACCCGACTGCCTCGCCCACAGCCCACGTGGCCGCGTACGTGAGGATGAGCGGCGACGCGAACGTGAGCTCACGCAGGTGCAGGCGCCGCCGGTACACGTTCCGAATGATGCGATAGGCGACGAGCGGCACGAGCAACGGCGACCCGGCGCAGTAGACCGCGCGTTTCCAGCCGAGTTCCGGGTTCCGCAGGCCGGCGTACGAGCGGGCGAAGTGGTAGCGCTGCTTGACGAAGAACCAGAAGCCGAAGTCCTTGACGTGGTCGAGCGCGATCTCGGGATCACTCCAGAGCTCGAAGCCCGAATGTTGGAGATGCGGATGGAGCCACGTCTCCCAGAAGCCGGCGTGCAGGTACTCGTCCATCGCGGCGATCGCCTCGCGGTTGTACGAGACGTTCATACCGGGCAGGCTCGGCACGACGCCGCCCGGCGCCGGCTCCATGTGCTCGGTGTACTCGCAGAAGAACGCGGCCCAGTCGCGGATGCGCTCGGTCTCGCCGTTTCGAATTGAGCCGCCGACGACGGGATGGCCCGCGCGATGCGCCGCGAGAATCCGGTCGGCCCAGCCCTCGCGGACGACACAGTGGTCTTCGATCACCGCGACGTACGGTGCGGTCGCGGCCGCGGTCCCTGCAGCGCGGAGTAGCGGTACCGGCTTCGGCTCGTCGAACGAGAGGAGCTTCACCTCGGGCCACTCCTCGCGGATCCGCCGGCGCGTCTCGTCGTTCGTGTAGTCGGCGACGATCACCTCGGCCTGCGGTGCGTGCTCGCGCAGCGACTCGAGGCAGCGTCCGATGTACGGGAACCCGTTGACCGACGCGATGACGACTGAGAGCTCGGGCTCGGTCACTTCCGGAGACAATCCACGTAGCCGAGCCCTTCGGCGACGGCCCAGACGAGGTTGAACCAGACGATCAGCGGCAGGACGGCGATCGCACGACCACGGTAGCGGCGTTTTGCAAACACGAGGCGGAGCTGCCGAACGGTCATGAGCACGGGCACGATCGGCGTCGCGAGCACGCCGATCGCGAGCCGTGGGCGTGAGAACGACGCGCCGCGGTCGCGACCGTATTGCCGTCCGTGGCTCAGCCGCTGCTCCGTGAACGCGCCGAACCCGCCGGAGCGGGTCATCTCGACGACGAGCGCCGGGTCCTGCCAGTGCACGACGCCGTCGCGCGCGAGCCGCTGGTGGACGAACGGCTCCCAGAAGCCATGCCGGTACGAGTCGCGCACGTGCTCGAGCGCGTCGCGCCGATACGCCGCGTTGTCGCCCGGCAGGTTGAGACTCTCGTGCGCTTCGAAAGGCGTCATGTCACGCGAGTAGCGACAGAAGTACTCCGCCCAGTCAGAGGCACGCAGACGCGCACCGGGCTCGATCGCACCTGCGGTCGCGCCGTAGATACCGGTCAGCCCACGGACGCGCTCGACCCAATCGGCCGCGGGAACCATCTGCGCGATCGTGAGCGCGACGACGTCGCCCGTCGCCGCGTCGATCCCGTCGCGCCACAAGATCGGCACGATCTCGCCGGGCGACTCCACGAACGTCGCCCACGAGAAGCGTTCCTTCAGATTGCGCGCGGTCTCGACTGCGTCGTGCACGCGAACTTCGACCTGGTCGTCGAGCTGCGGCTCGAGCGCGGCGAGACACGCCTCGAGACTCTCGGACGGAGCCTTGGCCGCAACGACGACGGTGACGGTGGGATCGCTGCCGTTAGCCGACAAGCTCGACGTCGAGGAGGGCGTCGACAATCTCACCTTCCTCGTGGTATTCGGCTTCGGTATTGACGTCCCAGACGTCGTGCGATGCGCCGTCTACCGCGTTCAGCGTTGCGAGGATCGCCGTCCACATCGAGTGATCCTGGTTGTTGTACCGATGGAGACCGTTGCGACCGCACGGATGGAGATTCTCGAAGCTCTCGATGTACGGCTGAATGATCGCGACGGCCTCTTCGTAGGCCGAGTCGTACATCGGGTACGCCTTCGGAACGAGAACCTTGACGCCGTCGATCACCTTCGTCGGATCGAGGAGACCGATGCGCGCCATCTCTTCCTTTGCGAGCTCGACGGCCTGCGTGTCCGGCATCTCCCAGATGTCGTCGCCCTGGAAGCAGAAGTACTCGACGCCGAGGCACGTCGTTCCCGGCCGCACCATGTCGCTGCTCCAAGCGCCGAAGTTCTGGACGCGACCCGCACGCGTTCCCGGGTCGTGGATGTAGATCCAGTTGTCCGGGAAAGGCTCTTCCTCGGTCGTCATCAGCGCGACGAGGCAGAAGTCGCGATAGCGCAAGCGGTTCGCTGCTGCGAGCACCTCGGGCGGGGGCGGCGGGTCGAGGCTCTTGATCAAGTCGCTGAGCGCGATCGTCGAGATCACGGAGTCGACGGCGTATTCCTCGGTGTGGCTGTTCGTCTGGACGACGATGCTCTCGACGCGGCCTGCGCCGTCGTGCTTCACGGTCTGCGCGCGGTGGTTCAGGCGCACGGGAATCCCGCGCTCCTCGACGCTCTCTTTGAAGGCGTCCCACATCTGGCCTGGGCCCAGGCGGGGGTACTTGAACTCCTCGATCAGCGTCGTGACGTTCCGCTGCGCGATGCCGAGGATCGAGAGCACGGCCTTGATCAGCGAGAAGTCCTTGATGCGCTGCGCGGCCCATTGCGACCGGATCTCGGAGCCCGGAATGCCCCAGACCTTTTCCGAGTACGACTTGAAGAAGGCCTCGTAGAGCCGCTTGCCGAACCGGACCGTCACCCATTCCTCGAACGTCTCCGCCTTACGGCCGCGTCGCGGCATCGACCAGAGATACGAGAGCGCGCAGAGGAAGGACTCCCACACGCCGAGCCGTGCGAGAACGTCCTTCGACGTGAGCGGGTACGAGAAGAACTTGCCCTGGTAGTAGATGCGTGAGAGGCGCGGACGGACGAGCATCTCCTCGCCCATCATCGACTCCCACAGGCGCTCGATCGGCTTCAGCTTCGTGAAGAAGCGGTGGCCGCCGAGGTCGAACCGATAGCCGTTGAACTCGACCGTCTTCGCGATCCCGCCGACGCTTCCGTCCGCTTCGAAGACCGTGCCCGGCTTGTCGCGGAGCGCGAGGACGTGCGCAGCGGTCAGCCCGGCAGGGCCGCCGCCCAGGATCGCGGTCCCGATGTTCGCGTCGCCCGCGGCGTGGTGTTGCGAAGCCGCGAGCTCGCGGAGCTCTTCGTCGATGTCGCTTTTCCCCAAGATCCCCTCCGTTGCCACCCGCATTCCAGTTTCGACGGCAGCGGCGAAGGCCGCTACGGTCGTCCGATTGGGCCGCAGCCCCCCGTCCGGGGAGGACGAGGCGGGAGTGAGCGCCGAGGCGGGGGAAGAGGTCGCCGCGAGCCTACGATCCGCCGGTGTCGCCTAGGTCAGTCGGACGGGACGCGTCTGCATCAACGGGCCGGGACCGCGGAGCGTATGGCTTGCGGGTCGCCGGTCTCGCCGACGGCGTCGAGCGACTCCTGCCGGTCCCGCCCGAGTGGCCGCTGCTCGAGCTCGTCCGGCGCGAGGCCGATTGGCCGCACCGTGCGAACGAGCACGAAGACGAGATCGAGCGCGCGCACGCGCGGGTGACGCTTCGCGACGACGGAGCCGTGATCCGCCTCGTCGGCAGCGGCCGGATCCGGCTCGAGCGCGACCCGCCGCGCGCGACGCTTCGCGTCCAGGCGCCGCTTCTCGACGAGGAGCTTCTGCATCCGCACCTCGGCGGCCTCGCCGCGATCTTCGCGCGCTGGAACGGCCGGAACGCCTTCCACGCCGGCGGCATCGTCATCGACGGAGCCGCGTGGGGCGTCCTCGGAGACCGCCGCTCGGGCAAGAGCTCGCTGCTCGCGTCGTTCGCCGCTACGGGCCGCGGCGTCGTCTGCGACGACGTGCTCGTGATCGAGGACGACGTCGCCTTTGCGGGTCCGCGCTTCGTCGACTTGCGCGAGGACGCAGCCGAGCACCTCGGGATCGGCGAGGAGCTCGGCCGTGTCGGTGCGCGCGCCCGCTGGCGCGTTCCGCTCCCGGCGATCCCGCCGGCGGTCCCGTTTCGCGGGTGGGTCGCCTTGCAGTGGTGCGACGAGCCCGATCTCCAGATCACGACCGTCGATGCGGGCCGCCGCGTGCCGTTGCTCGGCGCGAGCCTCACGCTCGGGGCGCCGCCGCTCGACGGGACGGAACTGCTCGCGCTCGCGGCACTGCCGATGCTCGAGCTGCGACGGCCGCGAGACTGGAGGTCAGCCGCGAGTGTCGTCGACGCGCTGGCCCGTGCTCTGGCCGGACGCTGACCGGGCGTCGGTCGCAAGCCACGCGGCCTGCAGCACGGTCATCGACTGCGCAGTCGGCCCGGCGGGATCGGCCCAGTGGCGCTTCAGCGCGTCGACGTCGACGAGAGCCTCGTCGAGGCAGGCCCCGTCGAAGCGCCGCGCGAAGTCTTCGGAGTGGCGGTTCCAGAAGGGGCGCTGGAAGACCGCCTTGGTCGTCCGCGCGCAAACGTCGTCCGGCAGCAAGTCGCCCGCAAGCGTTCGCATCGCGATCGTGCGCGTGGCGTACGCGCCCGATCTCGCATCCGCCGCAAGCGCAGCGACGAAGTGGCGGTCGAGCATCGGGTCGACGAGCCTCGCGCCTTCGTCCTCGACGACGGCGCTGAGGCATCGGAGCGCAACCTGAATCGCGCGGAGCCTCCAGACCCAGCGCGTCCGCTCCGCGGCGAGCCGCGGTTCGGCCGCGTCGTCGTCGTGCATCGCTCGGTACACGTCACGTCGCGCCTGTTCGCGCAGCCACGGAAGAGACAACGGCTCCGGGTTGCGTCGCGCGACGACAGCACGGCGGACCGACTGGGGCGCGGCACGAAATCCCCAGCGCGCGAGGTCACGAACGCGGGGTCCGCCGGCACTCGGTACGTGCACGTGGGGTGAGGGCGCGAGCACCTGGTCGCCGCCGCTTCCGGTCAGGAGCGTTCCGCCCGACGCCGCCTGCGCCGCCGGTTGCACGAAGTGCGAGTTCAGCGGCCAGAGCAGCCCGTGGCGACGCATGACCCGTTGGGCGACCGGGCCGACGCAGTCGAGCTCGTCGTCGAGTGTACGAACGATCCAGTCCGCGAGATCCAGATGGCGAACGACGCGTTCCTGCCACTCGGGCTCCTCGGTCTCGGGCGCGTTGAAGAAGCGCAGTGTGAAGGGGATCGGGGGCGGGAGCCCCTCGCGGCGTGCGACATGCGTCGCGACCGCGAGCACGAGCGACGAGTCGCGGCCGCCGGAGAAGCTGACGACACACGGTGGTTGCGCGAGCGCAGCGAGCACGCATGCCTCGAGTGCCTGCCGCGGCGTGTGCGCCGCCTCGGCGGGCACCTCGGGTGCGTCGTCGTCCGTCCCGGCCACGACGCCCGAGACCTCCTCGAGTCGCGTCAGTCGGTAGCGATCAGCGATCGGCGACACGCAACGGCAGCCGAAGGAGCTCCGTGAACCCGTCGCTCTCGGCCGGCGGGTCGCCCTCGAGCCACGCGTGCGCCTTGAAGTCGCTCGCCGGAGCCGCGACCCCGATCACGACGTCGCGCCGCTCGCCGTGAGCGGCGAGCCAACGCTGCAGGACGAGCGCTCGCTCGAGGCACGTCTGGTCGACACGTCGAAGAACGCCGCGGACGCCGCGGACCGCGTGACTCGGCAGCTCGGGCGGCGGGTCGACCTCGATCGCCTTCAGCTCGCCGCCTCGGAGCAAGCGCCGGGTGCGGGCGAGCGCGCGCCATGTCCAGAGCGCGGCGCGAAGAGACGCAAGATCCGGCGGCCGCCTCATCCCTCGCCGTCCTCAACCAGCAAGTTGCGGCCCCGGAGCGTCTCGACGAAGGCGTCGACGTCCGTCTCGGCCCGCGCCCGGTCGAGGTCGTACGCGGAGGCGAGCGTCTCGACGAGCTCGTCGCGGGTTGCGCCCGATGCGAGCCGCTCCCACAGAACGGCGCCGCTCTCGTTCGCCGCGATATACGTGGCGGACCCGACCTCCAAGGCAAGCACCTCGCCTTCGACCTCGCGCCATTCCACCGCGTCCGAGCGGAGTCGCAAAAGGGTCATGCCATTCCCCCCGGCGCCGTCGACCCGTACGAAGTCGCGAGATACCGAGCCGCGGACCCTGCTCTACGGCTCGGCATCTCTCGATCGTTGGTCGCTAGGGCGAGGTGTGCAGGATGAACGTCCCATCCGGATTCGTTCCCGAGACGGGGCCCATCGTCAGCTTCGCTGCCGAGCCGAGCACGGTCACCCGCGGCGACTCGTACTTCACGCCCTTCGCTTCCTTGCTCGACACGCTGGTACCTCCGATCGCCAGGCGGGCGGCTGCCCGCGCTGTACCGCCCAGGATGGAGATCGGTGTGCGAATGCGTCAAGGGAGTGAGAGCCAGTTTCGCGAAGACTAGCCCCGGCCAAAAGACCAGGACGCCTCCAGACCGAGGGGTTTCAAGGTCTGCACTGGCTACGGCCGGTGGCTGGACGTACGCTCGATGAACGTGGGGCGGGTAGGACTCGAGCAGTTGAGCGCCGAGCAGGCGCGGGCGGACGACGCTGTCGCGGCGGGCGACGCCGAGCGTCCCGCCACGCTGCCCTCGCCGCTGCCGCAGCTCGAATTCGCCGAGCCGGCGCGGCGTCCCGGGCGAAACCGTGGCTGGCTCGTCCGCAGGATGCTCGTCGTCGCCGACCTTGCCGGCCTCGTCGTCTCGTTCGTGGGCGCCGAGCTCGTGGCCTACGCCGCGGGTTGGCCGGTCGACGTCCGCCGCGAGACGCTGCTCTTCATCGCGACCCTGCCCGTCTGGGTCGTCGTCGCAAAGATCTACAGCCTCTACGACCGCGACGAGGAGCGGGCGCACCATTCGACGATTGACGAGATCGTCGGTGTCTTCCACCTGCTTACGGTCGGCGCCTGGCTGCTCGTCGCCGGCACCTGGCTTTTCGGAGTCGAGGGGACGCCGAGCCACAAGGCGATCGTCTTCTGGCTGATCGCCGTCGTCGTCGTTCCTATGTTCAGGTCGATCGCGCGCGCGTGGGCGCGTCGCCGTCAGAGCTACAAGCAGAAGACGATCATTCTCGGCGCAGGAAAGATCGGCCAGCTCGTCGCGCGCAAGCTTCTTCAGCATCCCGAATACGGCATCGAGCTCGTCGGCTTCGTCGACTCCGCGCCGTTGGACCGGCGCGAAGAGGTTCGTCATCTACCGGTTCTCGGCGAGCCCGCCGACCTCGCGTCGATCGTCTCCGAGCACGACGTCGAGCGCGTCATCGTTGCGTTCTCGGCCGATACGAGCGATGCGGTGATGGCAGCAGTGCGGTCCCTCACGGATTTCAACGTGCAGGTCGACGTCGTCCCGCGCCTGTTCGAGCTCGTCGCGCCGAACATCGACATCCATCTCCTCGAGGGCCTGGCCCTCATGGGTCTACCGCCCGTGAAGCCGTCCCGGTCTTCCCGTTGGCTGAAGCGCGCGATCGACATCGTCGGCGCGCTGATCGGGTTGCTCATCACCGCGCCGCTCTTTGCGTACGCCGCGTGGCGGATTCGGCGCGAGTCGCCCGGGCCCATCTTCTTCCGCCAGGAGCGTCTCGGCTTGCGAATGAAGCCGTTCACGATGTTCAAGTTCCGGACGATGCGCGTGGATGTCGATCAGAGCGCACATCGCGAATACATCAAGGAGACGATGGACGCCGGTGCGACCCCGCGCGACAACGGCCTCTACAAGCTCGACCGCGAGGACGCGATCACGCCGTTTGGGCGCTGGCTTCGCCGCACGAGTCTCGACGAGCTTCCGCAGCTTCTCAACGTGCTTTCCGGGGAGATGTCACTCGTGGGTCCGCGACCGTGCATCGCCTACGAAGTCGAGCACTTCAAGCCTCATCACTACGAGCGGTTCCTCGCGCGTCCGGGCCTCACGGGTCTGTGGCAGGTAACTGCGCGCGCGCGGACGACCTTCGGCGAAGCGCTCGACATGGACGTCGCTTACGTGCGCGGTTGGTCGCTTGGTCTCGATCTCACGCTTCTCTGCCGGACACCCGTCCAGCTCGTGAAGCAGAAAGGAACGGCATGAGCGACAACGGCATCGGCGAGAACGGCATCACGCGGCGGCTCGAGCCGGCCCCCGACCTCAAAGATCCGGAGCCGCTGCCGTGGTCGATCCCGGTACGGGTCGCCGTCGTCGGCCTCGGTTACTGGGGACCGAACCTCGCACGCAATCTGTACGAGCTCGAGGATGCCGAGCTTGTCGCGATCTGCGACTTGCGGCGCGATCGACTGAACAGCCTGCGGCGGAAGCTGCCCGGTGTCCGGCGGACGACCTCGTACGGCGACATTCTCGGCGACCCCTCGATCGAAGCCGTCGCGATCTCGACGCCCGTGTCGACGCACTACGACCTCGCTCGCGCTGCGCTCGAGGCAGGCAAGCACGTCTTCGTCGAGAAGCCGCTCGCCGGCTCGTCCGGCGAGGCAGCCGAGCTGATCGAGCTGGCGGAGCAGTCGGGGCTCGTCTTGATGCCCGGGCACACGTTCCTCTACAGCCCCGCGGTCAACGCGATCCGGCAGCTGATCCAGTCGGGACAGCTCGGAGACATCTACTTCGTGTCGATGAGCCGCGTGAACCTCGGCCTGCACCAGTCCGACGTGAGCGTCGCGTGGGATCTCGGACCGCACGACTTCTCGATCCTCGAGTACTGGCTCGAGGAGTCGCCGAGCCATGCCGCAGCTATGGCTCGCGCCTGCGTCTTGCCCGGCACGCCCGACATCGCGTTCATCAACCTCGAGTTTCCATCGGGGACGATCGCGCACGTCGAGCTGTCGTGGCTTGCACCGAGCAAGCTTCGCCGGACGACGGTGGTCGGCTCGCAGAAGATGGTCGTCTACGACGACACGAGCGCGGAACCGATCCGCATCTTCGACTCGGGTGCGAACCTTGCGAGCCCGGAGAGCTTCGGCGAGTACACGCTGACGTACAGAACCGGCGACATCGTCTCGCCGCGGGTTGAGGTAGTCGAGCCGATCTCGCTCGAGATGAAGGATTTCTGCGAATCCATTCGGACGTGCGGCGTCCCCCGCGCGAGCGCGAAGCTCGGGCTCGACGTCGTCCGTGTGGTCGAGGCAGTCGAGCTCTCGTTGGCAGGCGAGGGTCGTCGTGTGGCGGTCTCCGAGGCCGCTGCCTATGGCGTCTGACGCCGGCGCGGGCGGTCCTGCGGCGCTGGCCGAACGTTCGAGCGAGGCAGACGAGCGCGATCCGAGCGCGTCGACGCCGCGCAGGTCGAGCGGCGAAGCGCCGACGTCTGCTTCGGTCGTCGTCGAGAGTGTCTCGAGGCGGTTCGGCGAGACCCTTGCGCTCGACGACGTCTCACTGAGCGTCGAGCCGGGAGAGCTCCATGCGCTGCTCGGTCCGAACGGCGCGGGCAAGACCACGCTCCTTCGGTTGCTGACCGGCCTCGTGGATCCGACGTCGGGCTCGATCCGGGTGTTAGGGGTCGACGCGGCCTCGAACACGCGCGCGCTACGGCGACTCGTCGGGCTCGTTCCGTCAGGTGATCGCACGTTCTACTTGCGGATCTCGGCGCTCGAGAACCTCGTCTTCTTTGCGCGGCTCTACGGTTTCGACAAGCGGACCGCGACGCGTCGTGCACGCGACGTGCTCGCGGCGGTCGAGCTCGAGGCGCAGGAGTCGAAACCGGTCGGCGCCTTCTCGCACGGCATGCAGAAACGCTTGTCGGTCGCTCGAGCTCTTTTGACGGAGCCGGCGGTCTTGCTCGTCGACGAGGCGACGCACGATCTCGACCCTGTCGCGGCGCGCCGCGTGCGAGAGCTCGTGCGTGCGTCGGCCGACCGAGGTGCGGCGGTCGTGTGGGCAACTCAACGAATCGAAGAGATCCGCGGCTTCGCAGAGCGCGCCACGGTCTTGAACCGCGGCCGCATCCGGTTCTCCGGAAACGTGAGCGGGCTCTTGACGGTTGCAGCAACCGACGAGTTCCTGCTGCAGCTCGAAGCGGCTCACCTCACGCTTGCCGACCTCTCGGCAGCACTCGGCGAGCGCGGCACCGTCGTGCCGACCGCCGACGGGGAGGCGGAGACATTCGTCCTGGCGCTTGCTGCAGGCTGCCCGCTCGGCGAGGCGCTTCAGGCGCTGCGCGACGCCGGCGCCGAGGTGCTCGGCTGCACCGAAGTGCGGCCGCAACTCGAGCAGGGATTCCTCTCGTTGATCGAGGAACGTGAGTCGTGAGCGCGACCGCACCAGCTTCGGGCGCAGTCACGGCGAACCCGCCGTTCCTCGAGGAAGTGCGGAAGCTGCCGGCGTTCGTCCGTCGCGACTTCCTGATCGCCTGGAGCTACCGGACAGCGTTCGTCGGCGACCTCGCGAATCTCGTGCTTCAGATCTCGCTCTTCTACCTCATCAGCCGCGTCGCGAAGACGTCGACGCTTCCGACGTACGACGGTCACCGCGTGAGCTACATGGAGTTTGCGGTCATCGGGATCACGCTCGTCACGTTCGCCACGCTCGCGCTCGCGCGTGTAGCCGACGGCATTCGCCAGGAACGCCTGATGGGAACGCTCGAGTCGGTCCTCGTCACGCCGACGGCGCCGATCACGCTCCAGCTCGGAACCGTGCTCTACGACTTGCTCTACGTTCCGATTCGAACGGCGATGGTGCTGCTCGTCGTCGACCTCGCGTTCGGCTTGCATTTCCACGCAGCCGGGATCATTCCGGCGCTTCTGATCCTGTTCGCGTTCATCCCCTTCATCTGGGGCCTCGGCGTGCTCGCCGCTGGCGGAACGCTCGTCTTTCGCCGCGGCTTTGCACTCTTCGCGCTCTTCGCCGTCTTCATGGGGCTCGGCTCCGGTGCGTACTTCCCGGTCGCGTCCTTGCCGGGTTGGCTCCAGTGGATCGCCGATCGGAACCCGATGACGATCGCTGCCGACGGTCTGCGCGAATCGCTTCTCGGCGGCTCCGCGTGGTCCGGGGTCGGTGACACGCTGACCATCCTGATCCCGCTCGCGGCGGTCTCGCTCGCGGTCGGCGCGTTCGCGTTTCGATTCGCGCTACGCCACGAACGGCGGCGCGGCACTATCGGTCTGTATTAGGAGGATGGCCGCCGCGCCTGGCTCGCCAGTCGTCGACGCTCGGGACGCGTTGGAGCTTTGGCGCTCGGTCGATACCCTCGTCGATCGCGCTGCGAGCCTCGACGATCTTCGCGAGCACTCGCTCGAGCTGCTGGCACTCGCGCGGTGGCGAAGCGAGGGCCGTGCGCTTCCGGAGGCGCTCGTCGTCGAAGAACGCCAAGCCGTCCTCTCGAGTCTCGCGGTGAGCCCGCTCCTCGCGCGCGTGCGAAACGTCGTCGACGGAACGATCCTCGTCGTCAAGGGGCCCGAGCTTGCGGCGCTCTATCCCAACGGCACACGGGGATTCGCCGACCTCGACCTGCTCGTCGAGGACGCGCCTGCGGCGCAGGCGGCGTTGCTCGCCGACGGCTTCGAGGAGATCGGCGACCCGGACCTCTTCCGCGACATCCATCACCTGCGTCCGTTGTGGCTGCGGTCGTTCCCACTGCCGATTGAGCTGCACTCGAAGCCCAAATGGCTCGACGGCGTCGAGCCGCCTTCATTCGAGGTGGTGGCGGCAGGTGCCGTGCCGAGCGCGTCGGGCGTGGAAGGCGTGCTCGCGCCGGCGCGGGCGCGTCACGCGGTTCTGACGGCGGTGCACTCGTGGGCGCATGAGCCTCTCCGTCGGCTGCGCGAGCTCGTGGACGTTGCAGCGCTTGCTTCGGGACTCCCGGACGACGAGCTCGTAGACGCTGCACGCGAGCTCGGCGTCGAGCGGCTCTGGCGATCGACGGCGAACGCGATCGACGCGATCTTCCGCGGTGGACCGTCCACGTTGCCGCTTCGAACGTGGGCGCGGAACGTTGCGGAGGTGCGTCGGCGGACGGTCTTCGAGTCACACGTGTCGCATCTTCTTGCGCCGTTCGCGGCCCGCTCGACGGGCTACGCGATTGCGGAGTCCGCGCGCGCGCTCCGCGACGAGCTCCGTCCCAAGGCGGACGAGCCGTGGCGGAAGAAGCTTCGCCGCACGGGGCGGTCCCTGCGTAACGCGGGGAAGGCGCGCACCGCGCACGACACGCAGCTCGAGGAGCGCGAGCTCTTGTAGAACGTTGCCGGTGGGCTAAAGGTCGAGCTCAGGAATCCGCCGCGCAAGCGTGGCGAGGGTTCCGGCGAGCACGGCCGCCGCAGCGGTGGCAGTTCCGATGGCTGCGAGAAAGATCATCGTGTTGTCTTTCGGCGGTTGAGCGGCGCCCCTTGAGCCCTGGCCT
>JBKPRX010000070.1:0-5533 GCA_046734795.1 Actinomycetota bacterium | reverse complement strand
TGCCCAGCGGCCGTAGTCGATCAGGAGCGACGACCAGCTCGTGGCGCCGCCTTCGGGATTGCCGTTCACGATCGTCGGAACGACGGCCGCCCAGCCTTCTTCGTGCGCGCGCAAGACCGTCTCGGCCCACGTCTCGGTCGGGAACGCGTGCGTCTCGCCGATCGCAACGACCGGCGCGTTCGCGACCGCAACGGCGGCGGCGCGAGCCTCGCCGAGCGGAAGAAGCGCGTGCTCGACGACGGTGACGCTTTGGAGAGAATCGGTGCCCTCGAGTGGGCCGAGCTTGTCTGCGGCCGGGCACACGACGACGAGCTCGATGCTGCCGGCAATCGTCTGGGCAGCAAGATGCCGCACGAGCTCCGCGATCGTGCTGAACGTGTCAGTAGGAACGATGAGCGAAAGCCGCGGCGCCATCGCTTTCATCTAAGTCAGCGGTTCGAGCGCGCTCAACGCAGCCCGCCTTTTCCTAGACGTGGACGCGCCGTTCGGCTAGGCGCGAGGATCGCTCGACTCGAACCGAACGTCCTGCTCGTCGGCGCCGTTCCCAGCCGCGGCGCCGTCTGCATCTTCGCCGTCGAAGCCGCGTTCCCATGGATCCTCGGCGAAGCCGGTCTTGAGCACGCGCACGTGTCCGACCGGCGCCGCCTCGGCCGCAGCCACCGCTGGGTCGACGGTTCCGGGCACGGGCTCCTCGGCGACCTCTTCCTTCGCGCGGCGGCGACGGAGCCAACCGCGGCTCTGCTCGCCTTCCTGCAGGTCTTGCGCGTGATCTTCTTCGCGCGCTTCTTCGCGCGCTTCCTCGAGAACCTCGACGACCTCCACTTCGCCTTCGCCTTCGAACGCTGACCAACCGACTGCGGGATCCGGAAGCGCTGCCTCGATGTACGGCGCAGGCTCGCCCGCGCCGAGCTCTTCGATCGGCTCCGCCGGCGGCAGCACTTGCCCGAATCCGTACGGCTCGTTGATCCACGACGGGACACGTGTGCGAGAGCGCGCGGCGAGGAGCTCGCAGAGCCACACGATTCCGAGAGCGGCCGCCATCACCGCGACGATCACGAGCGGACGAACGTTCGCGATCCCGACGAGGACCGCAACGACGATCAGCAGCGCGGCCTCGCCTGCGATGCGGAGCGCCGTCGTCGAGATCTCCGGGCGCTCGCGCTCGACCGGCCACGACCGCGCTTCCCAATCCGACGCCGGCGTGCCGAGACCGAGTGCGCGCAACGAGCGCAGGTCGGTCCTGAGCTCCGCTGCGTCGCGTTGGAACGCCTCGACGGCCTCGAGCGTCTTCAGCGTCGCGTCGAGCTGCGCCACGTGCCGGTAGAAGTCGTCGAACGCGCGGCGCGTGGCCTCCTGGTCGTAGCCGTGGTCACCGATCGGAAGGTCTTCGATCCGCGGCAGTGGGCCGCGTCGCGCATCCGGTGACGGCCAGGAGTCCGAGCTCATGGGCGACAGTATGCGGTCTTCAAGCGATCACCGATAGTTCCTGCGCCGGCCCGCCCGGCCGAAGCGGTACGACGACCTTCACGCGGCCGCCCCGGACGAATCCGCAACCGGCCGGCCCGACGTCGAGCGGCTCGTAGGAGCCGGCAAATGCCTCGGACTCTCGCGCCCGCAGGGCCAGCACGCGGCGCACGAGGGCCGACTTCGGCGATTCGCGCTTCGCCCACGAAACGGCGCGGCGATTGTCCGGATCCACCAGGCTGCGCGTCTCGTGCTCGTCGCCCTGGTAGATGTCGCCGACGCCCGGACACGTGAGCTTCAGCAAGGTCTGCTGGAGCGAGATCTCGCGTCCGCGCCTGGCGATCCGCGCGGCGAAGTCGACGAAGCCGTCCGGCGGCCGCTCGTAGATGCGCGCGATCCGCGTGCGCACTTCGCGCTCGTGCTCTTCGTTCGGCTCGATCCAGTTCGTGTTGCGCTTCGCCTCGCGCAGTGCCTTTTCCATGTAGGCGGCGACACGCTCTTCCTGGATCGGCCACGCGCCTACGAGCGTCTGCCACAAGAGGTAGTCCTCGTTCGGATCGTCGAGCGTTCGCCACGTGCGGGCGAGGCGTGCCCATTCGTCCGGCACTTCGGCAAGCGCGCCGATCCGCGCGCGCACGTCGCCGCTTCGCTTCGTGTCGTGCGTCTGCGTCGCGAGGAGATGCAGCGGGAAGCGCGTTGCGCGCTCGATGTTCGCGCGATGGAACTCGTCCACCGAGAGCGAGAAGCGATCGGGATTGCCGCCGACTTCGTTCAGCGCCGTCAAGCGGAAGTAGCGATAGAACGCGGTGTCTTCGACGCCTTTCGCCATCACGGGGCCGGTCGTCTGCTGCCAGCGCGTGACGAACTCGTCGAGCGCCGGCGAGCGTTCGTCGAGCAGGACGATGCGACGAAGCTCGTCAGGCAGCACTGCAGCTGCGTCTCGGTCCTGCTCGTCCACGCGCCCGGTGGAGGGCTCGACGTACGTGCGATAGACGTGCAGGGCGGCCGCCGCTTCCTCCAGTTGCGCGTCGTCGTGCAAGGCGCGCAGGCGCTCGAACTCGCGGGCAAACGTCGTGCGGGCTTGCTCGAGCTTCGCCTCATGCGCAACCTCGGCGAACGATCGCTCCTCGCCGGTGAGCTCGCGGTAGAGCGCGGTCAGCGGCTCCTCACCTGCGGGATCGAGGAAGAGCGCGGCGACGTCGTTTGCGAACTCGTAGCCGGTCGTGCCTTCGGTGGCCCAGTCGCGAAGGCGCTCGCCCGGCTCGAGGATCTTCTCGACCCACACGTGCCGCGCACCGCGCTCGCGCAGGCGCTCGAGATAGACACGCGGGTCGGCAAGTCCGTCCGGGTGATCGATGCGCAAGCCGTCGACGAGGCCTTCGCCGACGAGCTCGAGGATCTTCCGGTGCGTCTCGTCGAAGACCTCCGGATCCTCGACGCGCACACCGGCGAGCTCGTCGACGTCGAAGAAGCGCCGGTGCCAGCCCGTCGCCGCGTCGAAGTCGAAGAACTTCTCGCGCTCGTCGCGCCAGTAGCGGTTCTGCTCCTCGTCGGCCGCCATGTGGTTCGGAACGACGTCGAGCACAATGCCGAGCTCGTTCGCGCGCGCCGTCTCGGCGAGCTCGCGGAACGCCTGCTCGGCGCCGAGGTCATCCGAGATCCGCGTCGGGTCGACGACGTCGTAACCGTGCGTCGAGCCGCGACGCGCCTGCAGTACCGGCGAGAGATAGAGATGCGAGACGCCGAGATCTCGGAGATACGGCACGACGGGCTGTGCTTCGCGAAAGCCGAACTCAGGCGTCAGCTGGAGTCGATACGTGCACCGGAAGGCGGGCATGAGTGTGCGTCCTGCCCCGGAACGGGAAGGAGTAACGTCGATGGCGGTGCTCCGGACGATCGCGTGCCTTGCGCTCCTCGTGGCGCTCGCCGGCTGCGGCAGCTCGTCGAGAACGCAGGCTTCGACGAGGTCCGGCGCATACGACTACGACAGCTCGGCGAAGCTCGGTTATGTCGACAGTGGCGCTGTCGCACGGCTCCGCCCGAGCGGGTTTCCGGTCCGCGACGTCTCGTTCCGTAGCCGCGGCGACCGCATCGAGGGCTACCTCGTCTTGCCGCGCGGCGGCGGTCGGCATCCGGCGATTGTCGTCGTGCACGGCGCGGGCGGCGACCGGAGCGAGCTCGTCGCGCAAGCTGGCCGTCTCGCCGCGCGGGGGTTCGTGGCGCTGACGATCACCGAGCCGTCGACGACTGTCCAACCTCCGCAACAAGCCTCGCCGCTCGTCTACCTGCGGGCGTTACGGAAGATCCAAATCCGTGACGTCGTCGCCATTCGCCGCGCGGTCGACGTCCTGCAGTCGCTGCCACAAGTCGATCGCGAGCGGATCGGCTACCTCGGCTGGAGCGCCGGCGGGCGCAACGGCACGTTCGTCGCAGAGACCGAGCCGCGCGTAAAGGCGCTCGCGCTCCTCTCGACCGGCGCAGCTCCGCTGAGCGCATTCGTCGCGCAGGCGCCACCGGCGCTGCGGGCGCCCGTCCGGAGGATTCTCGGCGCCGTCGACCCGCTACGCGCGATCGCGCACGGGCGCCCGAACACGATCCTGCTGGAGGACGGTAAGCGCGACGAGATCGTGCCGCACGAAGCTTTGGTCAACATCGCGAACGCTGCGCCGCGCGGAACGACGGTACGTTGGTACGACGCGAGGCACGCACTCAACGACGCGGCCTACGACAACGCGTTCGCGTGGCTCGCCGGCAAGCTCGAAGGCTAGGAGCGCCGTAACACCATCAGCGAGCGGTCCTTCACCTCGACGTTCGCGCGCGCGAGGAGCACTTGATCCTCGACTCGCTCCGGTTGCGCGGTGTCCACTTCGAGCAGCCAGCCGCGCCCGAAGCGACGTGCCGGCAGCTGGAACATCACCGGCTCGTAGTGTGCGTTGAAGAGCAAGAGGAACGAGTCATCGACGACTTGCTCGCCGTTGTCCGTACGCGCTTGGATCTCCTCGCCGTTCAGGAAGACGCCGAGCGTATGCGCGTCACCGCGCTGCCAGTCGCGCTGCGTCATGCGCCGGCCGTCTGGGCGGAACCACCAGACGTCCGGTAGCGCCGAGCGCTCCGGCCGGCCGGTGAGGAAGCTCGACTGATGGAAGACCGGATGCTCGCGGCGCAGGCGAATGAGGCGCCGCGTGAAGTCGACCAGCTCTTGGTCTGCCTCGTTCCAGCAAAACCACGAGATCTCGCTGTCTTGGCACCACGCGTTGTTGTTGCCGTGCTGCGTGCGACCGAACTCGTCGCCGCCGAGGAGCATCGGCACGCCTTGCGAGAGAAAGAGCGTCGCCAGGAAGTTTCGCTGCTGCCGGGCGCGAAGCGCGTTCACCGCGGGGTCCTCGGTGGGTCCCTCCGCGCCGCAGTTCCACGAACGGTTGTCGTCGGTTCCGTCGCGGTTGTCCTCGAGATTCGGCTCGTTGTGCTTCTCGTTGTACGAGACGAGGTCGCGGAGCGTGAACCCGTCATGGGCGGTCACGAAGTTGAGCGACGCGAACGGCGAGCGCCCGTCGCCTTGGTACAGGTCGCTCGAGCCCGTGAAGCGCGACGCGAACTGTCCGACTGCGGACTGCGCACGCCAGAAGTCGCGCACGGTGTCGCGATACATGCCGTTCCACTCCGCCCAGAGCACGGGGAAGTTGCCGACCTGGTAGCCGCCCGGCCCGACGTCCCACGGCTCCGCGATCAGTTTGACCTGCGAGAGGACCGGATCCTGGTGGATCGTGTCGAAGAACGCCGAGAGTCGATCGACTTCGTAGAACTCGCGCGCGAGCGCCGACGCCAAGTCGAAGCGAAAGCCGTCGACGTGGCACTCCATGACGAAGTAGCGAAGCGAGTCCATGATCAAGCGCAGCACCGAGGGGTGGACGGGGTTGAGCGAGTTGCCGGTGCCGGTGAAGTCCATGTAGTGCCGCGGGTCGTCCGGGACGAGGCGGTAGTAGCTCGCGTTGTCGACGCCCTTGAACGAGAGCATCGGGCCGAGATGGTTGCCCTCGGCCGTGTGGTTGTAGACGACGTCGAGAATCAC
>JBKPRX010000069.1:0-11265 GCA_046734795.1 Actinomycetota bacterium | reverse complement strand
CATCGAGCTGCGCGACCGCGCAAAGGACATCATCATCTCGGGCGGGGAGAACATCTCCACGATCGAGGTCGAGCAGGCGGTCGTCAGCCACGAAGCGGTGCTCGAGTGCGCCGTCGTGGCGATGCCCGACGAGAAGTGGGGCGAGCGGCCGAAGGCCTTCGTTGTGCTCCGGGATGGAGCTGACGCGGAGGCGAAAGAGATCATCGAGCACGTTCGGGGCGTGATCGCCCGATTCAAGGCCCCGGACGAAATCGAGTTCCTAGACGAGCTCCCCAAGACATCGACTGGCAAGGTCCAGAAGTACGTGCTCCGCGAGGGCGTCTGGGCCGGCCGCGAGAAGTCCATCAACTGAGCAGGAATTGCTGCGTTTCGCCTGTGCGGTCTACCGCCGCACTACTCCGCGCACGATCGCGCGACCTGCGGCTGCAGACGTGCGTTGTCTGACTATGCGGCTGATCCGTCGGCGGCGGGCGCGTCGGCTGAGCGCGCGTAGATCAGCTTCGGATCGGCGTCACTGTAGGCGCGCATCGTTCGGCGCGCGACGTGCGCGAGAAAAGCGCGCAGTACCTGAACCTGGCGGCGTTGCCGATCCCGTTCGTCTGCGAGTGCGAGAACGAACGCTCCACGCAGGTCGTCCGTCCCAAGGCCCGGAATACGAGCGTTCGCCGGAATGGCACGCACTTCTTCATGAGCCTTGGACATCAGTCGGAGCCCGATCGGGTTGTTGCGAAGAGGAACGCGGAGACGACCGTCGAGAAGACGGGCGAAGAAGGGCGACTGGTCGCGGAACGGGATCCCCGGTAGTGGCAAGGCCGGAGCGCGAGCAGCCGCATGGTCAAGCGTGCACCTCTGCTGCTTCGTCGCTCGGCCTCGCCGGCTGCAAGGCGCGAGTGCTTGGTGTCAGCAGTTCAGCCCATCCAGGAGCCTTTGTCTCGGAAAGTCCCGCGCCTTGCGTGCCCGCCGATCGACTGACAAGCCGTCGCGCGCAAAAAGGACGTGAGCGCGGCCGAATGTCCAGCTAAGGCTCTCGCCGGCTCGTCACGCACCTGTTGAACGGTCGGCCGCACGGCCCGGATACGCGACGCATGGCCGCTGTACGTCTCGGGTAACGACCGGACATGCTGTCCGGTCGCACAGTACGTCTGGTCGATGCCTTCTTGATCGTGTGGGCGATCGCTTGGGTTGTGCTCGCGATCTCGGTTTCGCGGGAAGTTCAGGTGTTGCGCGGCCTCAGCACGACGGTGGTGAAGGCCGGAGTTGCCGTCCGCACGACCGGCACCGCGCTCGGCCAGCTGCGCTCGCTGCCCATCATCGGCCGTGACATCGGACCCGTCGCGAATCAGGCGCGCGAAGCGGGCCGAAGCGCGATCGTCAGCGGCCGAGACACGCGCGACTCCGTCGACCGACTTGCGCTCTTGCTCGGCATTGCCGTCGGCGGCGTCCCAACCCTCCCGCTCCTCGCGCTTTACGTGCCGTGGCGGTTGCGCTGGAGTCGTGACCGACGCGCAATCCAGCGCGCGCTCGCGGAGGACGACGACCCGAGGTTCGAGGACCTGCTTGCGCAGCGTGCGATCGCGCACTGCTCGTACGAAGACATCCGAGAGATCTTGACCAGGACTGGCCACGACAGACGGAATGGCGACCGCGCGTTACTCGCGAACCAGGAGCTGCGGCGACTCGGAATCCACGAACGAATCGGCGAGCCAACTCGCAGGGCGACATCTTGAGCCACGAGCGCGGCGATCCGGCGGCGCCGCTGCTCGTACGCGCCTGGGCGCATTTGCTCGTCGTGCTCAGCCCGCTCATCGTTCTCGCCTGCGTCGCCGGCGCAGTTGCAGCAGTCGTGTATCTGCCTTCGGTCGAGGATCAGCCGGCGGCGCCGATTACGGGGTTGCTCCCGCACAATTCGCGCGCGGTCGCGGCCGAGCGAGACGTATACCGGCTCTTCCGCTTGCCCTTGCTGACACCGTGGCTCGTCGTCCAACGCGACGCGCGCGGGCTGTCCCGGCGAGCACAAGAGCATGCGTTTCGCTTGGCGATCGCATCGACGCGCCGCCGCAATCCGGGCTTGGGGCCGATATTCGCCGCCGCACCATTCACGAACGCGCGACGCGACTTTCCGGCGGCTCGCGAACGCAGGACTACAACCGTGACGTATCTCTACATGGCGCCGCATACCGATCTCGCGAACGGGTCCAAGTACGCCGACCGTTACGCATCCATCTTGCGACGCGACGGGGGCTTCGTCGGATTTACGGGACCACTTGCGGCGCGGATGGAGCAGTACCAGATCATCTCGGACAAGCTGCACATCGTCGAGGCCGCGACGCTCGCACTCATCCTGCTGATCGTCGGGATCGCGTTTCGCGCCGTAGGTGCGCCGCTGCTGACAGCCGCAACGGCCGGTCTGGCGTTCGTGAGCGCAGAACACATCCTCGGCTGGATCGGCGAGCACAGCACGATGACGATGCCGCGCGATCTGACGCCGGTGGCCGTCGCGCTGATGCTCGGGATCGTGACGGACTACAGCATCTTCTTCCTCGCGGGAGCGCGGGAGCGGCTGGCGACCGGCGCATCGCGTGCCGACGCCGTTCGAGCCGCCGTTCGGTCTGTAACGCCGATCGTCTTGGCCGCCGGCCTGCTCGTTGCGCTCGGCGTCGCGAGTCTAGCCGTCGGCACGCTCGGGTTCTTTCGCAGCTTTGGCCCCGGCATGGCAGTCATCGTCGTGACTGGCCTCGTGATGTCCGTCGTCTTCGTCCCCGCCTGTCTCGTAGTGTTCGGACGGCTCGTGTTCTGGCCGTCTCTCCGCCGGCCAAGGCAGCAACCGCGAGCCCGAATGGGACGCGCAATCCGATGGCTGACGGCGAAGCCGGTGGCGGCCGTCGTCGTGGTGATGGTCGCGGCCGGCCTCGCCGTAGCAGCGTTGCCGGCGACGAAACTCGGGCTCGGCCTGGCGCTCATACGCGCGCTCCCGGCCAACGATCCGGTCCGCGAGTCTGCGGACGAGGCTGCTCGAGGGTTCGCGGCGGGCATCGTCGCGCCGACCGAGATCCTCGTCCGCAAAGACGGGATCGCTGCGAACAAACGCGCGCTTGCACGGCTTGAAGGGGAGATTCGGCGCCAGCCGCATGTCGCGTCGGTGCTCGGCCCGGCCGACGAAGCAAGCGCCCGCGCCGTCGCGGCGCGAGGCATCGGACCGCGACGAGCCGACAGGCCGCTCCGGGTTCGCGGCCGTGACGTCGGCGTCTTCGTCGAGCCGAAGGGGAACGCGGTTCGGTTTGCCGTCATCCTCGACAACGATCCGATGGACGCTCCCGCGATCGCAGCGCTGAGGAGACTCACGGGAGAGATGCCCCAGTTGCTAAGAAGAGCGGGCCTCCCCGGGGCGGAGGTTCTGTATGCGGGTCAGACTGCGGTCGCTGAAGAGGCGGTTGACGCCGTCAAGACGTCGATGTGGCGGATCGCGTTGGTCGCGCTCGCGGTCAACGTCGTTCTGCTGATGATCTTCCTGCGCGCAGCCATCGCGCCGCTCTATCTCGTCGCTGCGAGTGCGCTTGCCCTGCTAGCGACGTTCGGGCTCACGACATTGTTCTTCCAGAACGTCCTCGGCTACGCGGGCATGGACTACTTCTTACCTGTCGCAGCCGGCGTTTTGCTCGTGTCGCTCGGCTCCGACTACAACCTCTTCGTCGTCGGCCGGATCTGGCAGGAGTCCGCGCGCCGTCCGCTGCGCGACGCGGTCCGGGTCGCTTCTCCGAGCGCAGGGCGGACGATCTCCGTCGCCGGCTTCGCGATGGCGTCTAGCTTCGCGCTGCTCGCACTCATCCCGCTCTCGTTCTTCCGCGTCCTCGCCTTCGCGATGGCCTTTGGCATCCTCGTCGATGCGCTGATCGTCCGCTCTCTTCTTGTCCCGGGGCTTATCGTGCTCGTGGGCCGCCGCGGGTTCTGGCCGCGACAACCGGCATACGAAAGTGTGGTTCGTCCGTCGAAGGCGAGAGAGCGAGCCGCGACCGCGACACTCGAAACGCAGCAAGCGGAATCGTTGCAGCGCTAACCCAAGCACGGCTCGTACTCGAGGGTTGATCGAACCAACCTGACCGCGGGGATGCCCGAGGCGTCACCGGGGCGAGTCATCAGCTCCGGCCTATGCGGCGATGAAGTCGGTCTCTTGAAGGTCGCGGTCTGCCTCGAGGCGAGCGCAGACGGCTTCGAAGATCGCGATTGGCAGATCGGTCTCGCGGGTGGTGGTGGCTGCTGCTACCTGGACGTGTCCGTTGTGGATGCGTCGAGCGACGGCGAGGAAGGTGTCGCCGTCGCGTGCTGTCTCGATCTTCCAGCCGAGAAGCGCAAGCCATCCGCAGAGGGTGTTCTTCGAAAGATCCATTGCCGCAGGAGCCCCAGAGAGTTGGGTAGCCGCACAGGACTTGTCGATCGAGCCGACACTGTCGGCGATCACCCGAACGAGTGAGCCCGGCCGGGGGACGCAAATTGGGGATGGCTGCAACTCGAATCAGGGATGACGCGCAGGCCGATCGCGCGAAGGGTGAGGGTGCCGGCCGGGCGCGACTTCGGCGTTGCGCCTGTCGAGTTCTGCGGTGCGTATTCGAGTCGAGAACCCTGCGTATCTGCCCGAGCTGGCTGCATCGCTGTCGAGTCGGATCGACGCCGTGGTCAGCGAGGTAAACGAGCGCGAGCTGGAGGTCAATCTGCTCGGCTCGTACAAGACCTCGCGGCTGCAGGTTGAGCTCGAGCACCGGCTGAGCATCTGGCGGCTGCGTCATCCGTTGGCTGTTGTTTCGATCGTCGGCGAGGGTGACCCGGACGCGGCCTGAGTGTGGGAGGAATAATTCCTCGCGGCGACGGGTCGGCCAGCTTTTCTTGATGGTAAGGGGGTAGAGGCGTCTCCCTCGAAGGGGGGAGGAATCCGGCTGCGGCCGCCCTACTGTGTAACGGGTCCGTTGCGTCGTTGGCCGCAAACGACGCACGACGAAGCCGGTGGTGCGGGTGCCGCAGCCTCACCACCGGCTCCTCGGTCACCGCCGGGCACACAATCCAGCTGGCGACCTCGGCTCGGCGGCTGCCGATTCTGCAACTCGCGGAAAGCCATGGAAAGGCGGTCGACCAGGCCCGCCACGCGAACGTTGAGGCGGGCGTAGTGGGCTCGAACCAGTGACCCCCAGCGTGTCGAGCCTGCCGAGACAAGCGACGGGTATCGCCCAGCGTGGACGAGATCTGTGTTGATGCGGTTCTTAGCCGCTCGGGAGCAGACTGTCTTCGACGCGTTTCGAGGCGTTGTGCTGACGCGCTGCTGACGCGAGCTTGTTGCCGTAGCAGGCTTGCACTTCATCGGAGGTCGGCTCCCCTCGATGCTACGCCGGCACCGGCTAGACACAAGCTCTCCGGGAAAGAACCCGTACACGGTGGCCGCCGCAAGTTAGCCGGCTGTTAGCACCGTCGGCGAGGCTTTGTAGCGCTCTAGGCAGACGTGACGGGAAGTCGTATCGTCCGCGCGAAGGAGGCGGGCCGTTGACAGTCTCGGCTGATCCACGCATCGGCAGGGAACTGCTCGGATACCGGATCGAGCGCGTCCTCGGTCGTGGCGGCATGAGCGTCGTCTATGTCGCCGAGGATCTGCGCCTTCAGCGGCGCGTCGCGCTGAAGCTCTTGGCGCCGCGCCTCGCCGAGGACGGTGCGTTCCGCGAACGCTTCCTGCAGGAGTCGCAGCTCGCAGCATCGCTCGACCATCCCAACGTCGTGCCGATCTTCGCTGCCGGCGAAGCCGGCGACGAGCTGTACATCGCGATGCGCTACGTCGAGGGCCGCGACTTGAAAGAGCTCCTTCGCGACGGGCCCCTCGACAAGGAACGCGCGGTTCGCGTCTGCACGCAGGTCGCCGACGCGCTCGACTTCGCGCACTTGCGGCAGCTCGTCCACCGGGACGTCAAGCCGTCGAACGTCCTGCTTGACGCGACGGAACACGTCTACCTCGCCGACTTTGGCCTGACGAAGCGGACCGACGATGCGCGGACGCTCGAACCGGGCCTCTTCGGCACGATCGACTACGTCGCGCCGGAGCAGATTCGGGGCGGGGACGTCGACGGCCGCGCGGACGTCTACGCGCTCGGCTGCCTGCTCTACGAATGCCTGAGCGGCACAGCGCCGTTCCGCCGCGGGTCGGACGCCGCGACGCTCTACGCGCACCTCGAGGAGGAGCCACCGACGCTGCCCGGCCTCGAGCAGGTGCTATGGAAGGCGCTCGCGAAGGATCCGGACGACCGCTACATGACGTGCGGCGAGCTCGTCGACGGCGCGCGCAGCGCGCTCGGGATCGTCGCCCCTAATCACAACCGTCTTCCGCTTGCGGTCGCGCTCGCCGGACTCGCGGTGATCGCCGCGGCGCTGCTCGCCGTGTTCCTCACCGGCGGGAGCTCACCGCCGGCGGCCGGCGTCGGTCGTCTGCTCGGGATCGACACCGGCTCGAACCGGGTCACTGCGTCCCGCGCGATCGGCGACGGGCCGGTCGCTGTCGCCGCGGGCAGCGGCCGGGTCTGGGTCGCCTCGTATCGCGACGGGACGGTGTGGCAGTTCGACCCGGCGTCCGGCGAGGCGGCGAAGATCCCTGCGGTCGGGCGCCCGTTCGACGTGACGGTGCGCGACGGATATGCATACGTCGCCGCGCTCGGACCGGGCCAGTTCTCCGGGAACGTTTCGCAGTTCGACGCCGTCGGCGCCGAGCACACCGGCGGCATCGGCATCCTCGCCTGCAGCGTGACGAGCGGCACGTACGGCGTCTGGGTTGCAGGCTGTCCGAACGTCCAGCAGCTGCGTGTGTCCGTGAACGACGTGCGGATCGACGCCACGGTTCGGATCCCCTACCCGCAGCGGCTGAGTGCCGGCAACTTCCGCGAGGCGCTGTCGGGGATGGCGACCGGCGACGGGGCGATCTGGGTCGTCGGCGATGCGAACGACCGGCGCCTCTGGCGGATCGATCCGCGAACGCGTCGGATTGTCGCGACGATCGCGCTCGGTTTTCCGCCCGCGAAGGTGGCGGCAGGCGCCGGCGGCGTGTGGATCACCGACCAGCTGCGCGATCGCGTGGTCCAGCTCGACCCTCGCACCTACCGCGTCGTGCGCACCGTTGCGGTCGCGCGCGGGCCGATCGGCGTGACAGTCAGCGGCGGCAGCGTGTGGGTCGCGGGTGCAATCGGGCACGCCGTCACGCGCATCGACGCTCGCACAGGCGTCGTCGTCGCCACGATCCCGGTCGACGCGAGCCCGCAGGCCGTAGCAGTCGACGCCGGATCGGCGTGGGTGGTGGGCGATGCGCGCTAGAGCCGCGCTGCCCGTCGTGCTCGCGCTCGTTGCATCCGGCTGCGGAGGCTCGGGCGCAAACGCGTTCCGAATCGGCATCCTCTCGGATTGCTTCGGCCCGTTCGGCGGGGCGCACGAGCTGAACCTCGCCGACGCGGAAGTGCCGCTGATCGAGCTGGGTGCGAAGCCGCGCGGGCAGAAGCCGTCCTCGGGGGTCACGCCCGTCGACGTCGCCGGTCGCCGTGTGGAGCTCCTCGTCGGCTGCGTCGCCGGCAGCGAAGACGTGATTCCCGAGGCGCGGCGGCTCATCGAAGAGGAGGGCGCGCATGCGCTTGTCGGTCCGGCCACGCCGGAGCAGGGCATGGCGCTTCGCCAGTACGCGCGGCTGCAGCCGGACGTCGCGTTCCTGATGCAACCGACCGCCGCTCCCGAGCTGACCTTGGACGGTTCCGCGCGGAATGTCTTCCGGTTCGCTCCGGACGCAGCGCAGACGTCGGCCGGGCTCGGCTCGTATGCGTATCGGCAGCTCGGCTGGAGGCGCGCGGCCGTCGTCGCCGACGACGTGCCCTACGGCTGGGAGGAGAGCGCCGGCTTCATCGCGGAGTTCTGCGCGATCGGTGGGCAGATCGTGGCGCGCGACTGGATCACAGTCGGCACGGATCCCGGTGCGGCGGCCGTCCAGGTTCCACGCTCGGTCGACGGTGTCTACCTTGGCGTTGCCGTCTCGCCGATGAAGCGCTTTCTCGACCGGTACGGCGCCGCTCGGCACGGGATCGCGGGCAAGGTCGTCTCGAACGTTGCGCTGTTCGGCGACCCCGCGGTGATTCCCGCTGCGAAGGGCGTCGTCGTCGGCGGATTGCCGTCGCTCGACACGATCCCCGCGCAGCGCGTGTTCGCCGCCGCGTTGACGGAGGCCTTCCCGGGAATCCCGGCTGCGAGCGCGATCAACTCCTTGTCACTTCCGTTCGCGAGCGGCGTCGAAGCGGTGATCGCGGCGCTCGAGCGCGCTCGCGGTGCGGACGGGCGCCCGTTCCTGTCCGCACTTGCGCGCGTCCGGATCGACTCGCCGATCGGCCGGATCCGTCTCGACGCCAACAGGCAGGCGATCCAGCCGAACTACCTGAGCAAGCTCGACGGTGTCGTGCTGAGGACGGTTCGCGTCGTGCCCGACGTGGAGCAGACCTTCGGCGGCTACTTCGCGCGGGGCGGGCCGCCGCCGAGCGAGACGTCGCCGGCATGCGTGAAGCGCACACCGCCGCCGTGGGCGCGCTGATCACCCCGCCCGGAGCGTCCACGTGAACCGCGTGAGGTTCTCGGGCGGCGCCAGGCCACCGGGACGGAGCCCTTTGCGGACAAGCAGCGCGGGTCGCCCGCTCGCCGCGAGTGCGGCGCGTGCAGCGCCCAGCCCCGCGGTGCGCCACGCGTCCGGCAGCCCGACGACCGAGACGGCGGCGTCGCGTGCGGCGGCGACCAAGCGCTCCGGCTCCGGCTCGACGAGCAGCGGCTCTGCCGCGACGCCGAGCGCGCGCTGAACCGCGAGCGAGGCGCTCGCGAGGATGCGGCTCGCGTCCTTCGCGTCCGCGGGAGCAGGACCGGCTAGGCGGAGCGGCACACGCCAACTGCCTGCGAGCCAGGCGCCGAGCTCGATCGCGCTCCAGTCGTGCTCCCCGCCGGCGAAGGGGACGAGGACCGGCCCGGGCGCCGCGACGGAAGCTCCGAATACAACCGCCACGTCGCACGGCGCCGAGCGCAGGAGCTCCGCGAGTTCGGGATCGTCGAGGGCGCCGCTACCGGACGAGACGAGCACGAGGTCAGCGTCCTGCTCCGTCGCAAGCCGGGCGAGGTCGGCACCGCGAGCGCGGCTGGTGAACACGGCCGGCCTCGCGACGACGCCGTCCGTGGCGAGCCCCTCGCACGCCGCGGCGACCGCCGCGGCCGCGGCGCCGAGCTCATCGCGCCTCGCAATCGGCCGAGCGACGATCAGCTCGCGCCTCGGATCGCGCGCAAGCGGAGCTGCGACTGCGAGGAGCTGCGCGAGCGCGTGGTCGCCATCGGGTCCCGCCAGGATCGAGCGCCGCAGGGTGGACGTCGGCGCGAGGTCGAGCGAGCGGTCCTGACGAAGGATCGCGCCCTCCACCTCCTGGAGCATCAGCGACGGCGTGATGCCGACCTCGTCGACGAGCGCGCGGCGCGCGGCGCGATAGGCCTCGAGCGCGTCCGCCTGCCGACCGGAGCGATAGAGCGCGATCATGTGCTGCCGGCGGAGCCCTTCGCGCAGCGGATGCTCGGCGATCAGCCCCTCGAGCTCGCCAACGAGCTCCGCGTGCCGGCCAAGACGCAGCCCCGCGTCGATCTGAAGCTCCTGCGCGAACAGTCGCAGCTCCTCGAGCCGCGCGATCGCCGCGCTCGCGAACGATTCGTACGCGAAGTCCGCGAGCGGTTGGCCGCGCCAGAGCGCCAGCGCTTCTTGCAGCTGCGCCCATGCCTGGTCGGGCGCGTCGAGCTGCAGAGCGCGGCCTGCGTCGGCGACGAGCTCCTCGAAGCGGTTCAGGTCGAGCTCGTTCATGCCGAGCTCGAGTGCGTACCCGGCCGGTTTCGTCACGATCGACCCACTGCCATTCCCGAGCGCCTTCCGGAGCTGCGAGACGCGCACCTGGAGCGCCGTCAGCCCCGACTCCGGTTGTTCGTCGCCCCACAGCTCTTCTAGCAGTCGGCCGCTCGAGACGGTCTGGTCCGCATGCAGAAGGAGGATCGTCAGGAGCGCGCGCTGCTTCGCGCCGTTGATCGGCACCAGCTGAGCACCGTCGACGACCTCGAGCGTCCCCAGTACCCGGAACTCCATTGCGCTCCTTCCGTCGGTGCCGCGTTAGCTCCCGGTTAGCGCCGGCCTCCATTGTCGCTTGCGACACAACCGCCCGAGCGGCCAAGACCACCGAAAGGAAGGACGTCATGTTCGCCAGCCGGAGCACATGGATTGCACTTGGGCTCGTCGTCGCCGCAGTCGCTGCGCCGACGGCGCTCGCCGAGTCGCCGCTCGCCGCGAAGACCGAGGCGGCGGGATACACCGCGATCACGCAGTACCTCGTCCAGCACGCGTCGCAGTCGGACACCTCCGCGCTCGCCGCGAACACGGAAGCCAAGAGCTATCGCGCCCTCGTGCGCTATCAGGAGCAGCTCGCCGCGTCGCCCGCCACGGTGCCGTCCCCGTCGAGCGGTTTCGACTGGGGCGATGCCTTCATCGGCGCGGGCGTGGCGCTCGGCGTGTTCCTGCTCGGCGCGGCTGCGGCGATCACGCTGGGCCGCCGCCAGGGGCTTGCGCGACTCCGTTCGTAGCCGCGATCACGTGCGATGAGCTCGGAGAAGCCGTCTGACGGCGGCTTCTCCGTGGATCTCGCGCCAGGACGTCCGCGCGGATTCGAACTAACGCTCGCGGATCTCGGTTCTCCTTTTGTGGCTTGTCATTTCGGGTGACTGGTTCGAGCCCAGGAGCGCCTAATCCGTAAGCGGCTCATGCGGATTTTTCGCGCCGGCACTGCCGTGCATCGCACACGATCGGTTTTCCGGAAATCTCCGGAACAGTTCTGCTCCATTGAAATGTCGTTCACGATTGAGCCGCAAGGTGCTTCAGCGGCCGCCGTCGTAACCCGGCGCGGCGTTGCAGCCCAGCAACCGCAAGCCATGAATGCTTACCCACCCGCGAGGCGGCGCAGGTGCTCGGCGTGAGTCCGACCCGGTTCGTGGGGCTGCGCTCGCGGGGCGCTGGAGTCGATCCGGGAGACGGCCGAGCTCGAGCACGGCGCTCCCGCGCAGGAACTACTGCTGCGGCTCGCCGGCGATGCCCCAGTGTTGCGGCGGGATCCCGTGTACGAGCACTTGGATGTGCTCGCGGGCGGCACCTGACGACTCCGCCAGCGCGTTCGTCATTGCGTCGATGATCTTCGGGACCGACTCCTC
>JBKPRX010000068.1:0-15070 GCA_046734795.1 Actinomycetota bacterium | reverse complement strand
CGGTTCACGACGCATCCGCGCGAAGGCGGCTCGCGCGAGGTCGACTTCCCGCTCGTGAACTCGCGCGAGGCGCTCCTCTGGATGGTGCAAATGCATTGCATCGACATGAACGCGTGGTACTCGCGCGTCGACAATCCCGCGCGGCCGGACTTTGTGCTCTTCGATCTCGATCCGCCGGACGAACCGGATGGTTTTCGACAGGCGATCCAGGTCGCGCATCTGATCCGCGAGCTGCTCGACGAGCTTTCGTTGCCCGGCTACGTGAAGACGAGCGGCGCCGACGGTATCCATGTCGTCGCGCCGATCACGCGACGTTCGACGTTCGACGACGCGTACGCATTCGCCGAGGCCGCGTCGCGACTCCTGGAACAACGTCATCCGGGTCTCGTGACCACCGAGTGGTTGAAGAAGAAGCGTCAGGGCGTTCTCGTCGATCACCGGCAAAACGGCTGGGGCAAGACGATCGCGTCCGTCTACTCGGTGCGGCCGAAGCCCGGCGCGCCGGTTTCTACGCCACTTCGGTGGGACGAGCTGACCGACGACGTGACGCCGCAGACGTTCCCGATGGACGCAGTGCTCGCGCGGGTCGAGCGGGAGGGCGACTTGTTCGCAGCTGTTCTCGAGGAGAAGCGCCCGCTCGCCGCCGCTGCTCGCAAGCTCGCGAAGCTCGTTCCGTAATTTCCCGCAGCCCTGTCGTGGCAGGGGACTGATGTCGCTGCCGGGTGGCCGGAGGAGAGTGCGCCCATGCAGACCGAACGACCACCGGGACTCGGCGGTTGGCTTGCCCCGTTCACGCTCGGGATCCTCGGCACCTATGTGCTTCTCGTGGCGCTCGCACTCGGCGAGCTCGCGGGCGCGCGCTGGGGCCTCTGGCTCGTGCTCGCAGCGGTCGCGTGCTTCGCCGGTGCCGGCGCGCTCTCCGCGCGGCCCGCGCTGCGCGTCTTCCACGGCGACTAGTTCCGGGCCGGAAGCGCTTCGCTACGCTCGTCGGGTGGAACCGAGCCAAGACAGCATCCGCGCTGCGCTCGCGGGCGTGATCGACCCGGAGCTCCGGCGTCCGGTGACGGAGCTCGACATGGTGCGGCGGATCGACGTCGAGAGCGGCCGGGTCGCCATCACACTCGCGTTGACCGTCGCCGGGTGTCCGCTGAGGTCGTCGTTCGAGCAACAGGTCGCGGAACGCGTCGGCGCGGTCGAAGGCGTAGCGAGCGTCGAGCTGTCGTTCGACGTGATGACGCCGGAGGAACGGCAAGCTCTCACCACGAAGCTCCGCGGCTCGGTCGACGAGCGGACGAAGGGCATCCAGCTCAATCGCTCGACACGCGTGCTTGCGGTCGCGAGCGGGAAAGGCGGCGTCGGCAAGTCGTCGCTCTCCGCGAACCTCGCTGTTGCGTTCGCGCGGCGCGGTTTGCGAGCCGGAATCCTCGACGCGGACGTCTACGGCCACTCGATCCCGCAGCTCCTCGGCGTCCGCCAGAAGCCGGTGGTTATCGACCGGATGATGGTCCCGGTCGTCAAGCACGATCTGAAGCTGATGTCGATCGGCTTTCTCCTCGACGACAACCAGCCGATCATGTGGCGCGGGCCGATGCTCCACCGCGCGCTCGAGCAGTTCCTGACCGACGTGCACTGGGGCGAGCTCGACGTGCTCGTCGTCGACATGCCGCCCGGCACCGGTGACGTCTCGATCTCGCTCGCGCAGCTCTTGCCGCGCGCCGACGTCCTCGTCGTGACGACGCCGCAGCGTGTTGCGCAAGAGGTTGCGGCGCGTGCCGCGGCGATGGCGCAGAAGACCGACATGCACCTGGTCGGTGTCGTCGAGAACATGAGCGGCGACGTCTTCGGCACCGGCGGCGGCGACCGACTCGCGGAAGAGCTCGGCGTGCCGCTGCTCGGACGCGTTCCGCTCGACGCCGCGATTCGCGAGTGCGGCGACGCCGGCGAGCCGATCGTCGCGAGTCAGCCGGAGTCGGAGACGGCTGCTGCGATCGTCGCCGTCGCGGACGCGATCGCCGAGCTTCCCGTTCAGCGGCCGGGCGAGATCGTCAAGTCGCTTCCGCTCGTCAGCTGACGTGGCCGACAGGGGCGGCGGCGAGCTCGTTCGCGCGGCCTATGAAGCCGTTCATCAGGCCGACGCGCAGGCGCTTCGCCCGCTCGTTGCGGACGACGCGTACTGGCAGCCGTCGTCCGACACGCCGCGCCGACCCGCCGAAGGCGGCGACGAGGTCGCGAAGCGTCTCGCCTGGCGAGGTGCTGTTCACCGGCTCCGCCTCACAAGCGTCGTTCCGCTCGGCGACCGCGTGATCGTCACACTCGTCGGCCGGCGGATGCACTACCTCGGCGCACGCTTCTGGGATCGGCGGATCTACCAGGTTTTAACGTTCCGGAACGGCAAGATCGCCCGCATCGAGGACTACCGCCGCCACAAGGACGCGCTCGCAGCTGCCGGTGTTCACGTGGACGAGTAACGGACACCGGCGAGCGCTCGCGCGAGTGACGCTAGCCCGGGAAGCGAGGGTCTTCGCGGAGCGGCTCGAGGCGCCAGTCGCTCTTTGCGTCCTCGCGCCACTCCGGTTTCTCTTCGAGTGCCTTCGTCAGATGCTCGATCGCAGCGTCGTGGTCGCCGAGGTTCGCCTCGCAGCGCGCGAGGTTGTAGAGGAGCGCCGGGTTGCCCGGATGCACAGCGAGTCCTTCGAGCACGAGTTCCTTCGACTGCGTCCACTCGCCTGCCTTCATCAGCGGCAGCGCAGGAAAGAAGAATTCCCAGGCAGAAGGCTCGTGCTTGCCGGGGACGCCGCCGACGGCGAGTACCGTCGTTCCCGGTTCGCGTGCGACCGCCGAGCGGCGTTGCTTGGGCTCGTCGAGATAGACGAGCGTCCCCGCCGGTGCGTCGACTTCGTCTCCGTCGACGGTGAAGGTCGCGTGTCCGCGTACGACGACGTAGATCTCCTCGTGCCCGAGCGTCGTCTCGTCGTGATCTTCGACCACGAGATCGCCGTCGTTGGAAGCTGTGTACGCGTTGATGCCGAACGCGGTCACGCCGAGCGGACGACGGATCGGCTTCCACACGAGCGTGTCGAAGACGTTGATGCCTTCGATCTCGTCGAGGCGAAGGAGCTTCACCCGCTTTGTTCCCGAAGCGCCGCGAGGACGACAGGGTCGATCGTGTCGTCGCCTTCGACGCGTTCTTCGAGGTTCTCGACGCCGGCCCAGTCCGCGAGCCGCTCGTAGCCGAGGCGCGAGAGCCGCTCGCGCACCTCAGAGCGCAGCGCGTCGTCGACGGTGAGCCACTGCGCGCGCGCTGTCTTGCCAAACAAGCGGATGTGGATCTCGTACAGGCGTTGCAGCTCCTCGACCGGACGTTCGTGGTCGTCGGCGCGCAGGTCGACGACGCAGTCGGACAAGCCCGCGTAGCCGCCGTTTCGCTCGACGACCAGGAGTGCCGCGGACTGCTGTCCACGGCGATCGCCGCCGGCGGCTTGCGCCGCAGCGAGTGCCGCGAGCAGCCGCTCCGCGAGCGGCCGGCCTGCCGTCTCGTCGAACGTCGCTGCGAGCGCGTCCACCGTTTCTTGCGAGACGAGGATGTTGCCCTGCGCGGCGTAGCCGTCGCCCGTTCGGCCACCCGCCCACTCGAAGCAGCCCGTACCGGTGTACGTCGCGCTGTCGCCTTGGGCATCGACGACGCCGAGCTGGCGCTCCTCGCGACCGTCGTCGGCTGCGACGAGGCGCTCGACGACCTCCTTCGCAGTCATTCCTTCGCGGAGCAGCGCGAGTCCGTGCGGTCCGTAACGCGGGTTCGCGTACGCCTGTGTGGCGATTGCGCCGACGTGCGGCTCGGCCCACGGAACGACCGAGCCGACGGCGAGGAACTTCGACTCGACCGCGACGCCCCACTGTCCCGCGTCGAGATCGCACGCGACGAGCGAATACGTCACAGCGTGATGGTGCCGCCCGGATCGACGCTCTCGACCTGCGCGTTCGGCGCCAGCTCGCGCAGTTGATCGGGCGTCCCGTGCAGAAGCGGAAACGTTCCGTAGTGACACGGGACGCAGCGCGGGTTGCCGAGCAGCTCGAGCGCGACCGCGGCTTCGCGCGGGCCCATTGTGAAGTGGTCCCCGATCGGCAGCACGGCGAGGTCGGGCTCGTAGATGCGACCGATCAGCTGCATGTCCCCGAAGACGCACGTGTCGCCGGCGAAGTAGATCTTCTTGCCGTCCTCGAGCTCGACCACGAGGCCGCCCGGCTCGCCGAGGTAGTCGCCGTCGTTGCTCGAGCTCGAATGGAACGCGTTCGTGAGCGTGAACTTGCAGCCGGCGGCCTCTTGGGTGCCACCTTTGTTGATGCCCGGCAGCTGGCCGACGTCCACACCTTGCTTTCCGAGCCACGCCTTCAGCTCGACGATCGCGACGATGTCCGGATTGTGCTGCTGCGCGATCGGAGCGACGCTACCGACGTGGTCCGAGTGGCCGTGCGTGAGCGCGATCACGTCGACGCGCTCGACGTTCTTCTCCGAGTCGGGAACGGTCGGACCGTCGAGCCAGGGATCCACGTAGATGCGCTTCCCGCCGGGCGTGTCGATGCGGAACGACGCGTGCCCGAGCCAGGTGAGCGTGCCGTCTGCCATCTGTGCTCCTTTCGTCGCGAGAGTGGCCGAGCGTAACAACGAAGGACCGTCCGACTCGGTGGCGAAGCTACTCGCGGATGTCGTCGCCCATGCTGCCGCTGACGATTGCGCTCGGAGCCGTCGCCGCGGACGGCGCAGGACATCATCGACTCGCCTTCTACCTCGTGCTCCTCGCGATCCCGGCCGCAGCCGGCGCCGCGCTCGCCGCCGCGGGGGACCTCGCCGAAGGAAAGGGCGTCGCGCTTCGGATCCTCTGCACGAGCGTTGCGCTCGTTCTGCTCGTAACGAGCTCCGCGGCTCGCGCGAACGCGCCGCAAGGTGCGAGCGTGCCTGCGATCGCCGTCTCGGCGCTGCTGGCGGCGCTGCTTGCCTACGGCGCGCTCGCGGTCGCTTGGGTGACCGCGCCGCTCTGGGAAAGACCCCGGCTTGCGTTGCAGCGCCAGCCCGCCGACGAAGCGGGCCGCACGGGCCAGCCCGTCACCGAGTCTCGGGCGGCCTGACCGGCGAGGTTGCGCTCGGCAACGCCAGCAGGCGCTGCGCGTTGTGCCCCGTCTCCTCGACCACGTAGCCGCGCGTCTCCAGCACGCTACGCAACTCGTCCGTGATCGCCGAGGAATGCGCTTCGATGAAGAGTGTCGGCATTCGCTCCAGCACTTCGGGCGCACCGGCGAGCGCTTCGAGCTCGGCGCCTTCGACGTCGAGCTTGATCAGATCCGGATATCCGTACCGCCGGCCGAGGTCGTCGAGCGTGACCTCGCGCACGGTCGTTCCGGCAGCGTCATCCGCCGCAACGCGCGTCATACGACCGCCGCGCACGATGCGCGTGCTGCCGACCTCGCGGCCGACCGCCTCCTCCACAACCTCGACGGACACGCGGTTCAAGCGCACGTTCTCGCGGAGACGCTCTGCGTTCTCCGGATCCGGCTCGACCGCGACCACGCGTGCGCCCATGCGCTCGAAGAGCAGCGCGAAGAATCCGATGTGCGCGCCGACGTCCCAAACCGTGCGACCCTCGATCGGAAGCTCCGCGAGCACCCGCTGGGTCTCGAGCTCGTACGTGCCGCTCCAGTAGTCGCGCTCGGAGTCGGGGTCGATCTCGAGCTGGGCGCCGGCCAGTGCACCCGAGTCGACGCGTATGAGCGTGAAGCGGTCGCGCTGCAGCAACTTGGACTGGACGTGCATGAACGTCGGCACGCGCGCCAGGGCTGCACGCATCCGCTTGGGCAGCAAGCGGGCGACGGCCAGTGTCGTCCGCCTCGTTGTGGCGCTCACACGATCACAGCGGCAAAGCCGCCGCCGCGTGGCGGCAGAGCGTGATCAGCGGCTCGACGGCGAAGAACGTCCCGACAGTGACGACGAGCGCGGCGCCGACGCCGAGCTGCAGCGCGAGGTCGCGCGGCGGGGCGCCGCCGGCGGCGACGGCGAGCTGGAGCTCTTCCGGCTCGCGCCACATCGCGCGGACGACGGCGAGGTAGTAGTAGAGGCTCACGATCGTGGCGACGACGCCGACGATCACGAGCCACGTCCAGCCGCGTTGATACGCGGCGGAGAACGCGTAGAACTTCGCGACGAAGCCGCCGGTGAACGGCAGGCCTGCCGAGCCGAGCATGAAGGTGGCGAGCGAGACGGCGAGGAACGGTCGCTCCCAGAGGAACCCGCTCAGGTCGTCGAGCATCACCGGCCGCGCCAGCTCGCGCTCGCGCGCAGCGATCACGGCGAATCCTCCGAACGCCATTGCCGAGTACGGGATGAAGTAGAAGAGGAGCGCGCGCTCTCCGAGCGAGGTTCCGGCGGAGAGCGCGATCAGCATGAAGCCGGCATGCGAGATCGACGAGTACGCAAGCATGCGTTTGAGACTGCGTTGCGAGAGGGCTGCGAAGTTCCCGATCGCAAGCGACCCGCACGCGATCCCGGCGAATGCCCACGTCCACAGGTACGTCTCTTGGAGGAACGCCGTGGACATCACTCGCATCGCGAGTGCGAGAGCAGCCGTCTTCGTCGCGGCCGACATGAACGCGGTGACGGGCGTCGGCGCGCCCTCGTAGACGTCGGGCGTCCACATATGGAACGGGGCGGCCGAAGCCTTGAACGCGAGGCCGCCGATCACGAGCGCGAGCCCGAGCACGACGAGGATGTCGTGTGTGAGCCCGGAGCTGACGATCGCCTTGTCGATCTCGACGAAGCCGATCTGGCCGGTCGCCCCGTACACGAGCGCCGAGCCGAAGAGCAGCGCGGCCGAGCCGAACGAGCCGACGATCAAGTACTTCAAGCCCGCCTCGAGCGAGCTGCCGAGCTCGTATTCGATCGCGCAGAGCACGTAGAGGCTGATCGAGAACCACTCGAGCGAGAGGAAGAGCACCATCAGGTTCGCCGAGCCGACGAAGAACACCATCCCGGCACCGGCGGCCGCGATCAGCGCGTAGTACTCGGCGACGTGGCGAACCGCGATCCGTTCCGACCACGACACCGCGACGGCCGCGACACCGACTGCGGCGATAATCACCGTCGAGAGGGCGGTCCAGCGATCGCGGTAGAACGCGTTCGCGACCACGCGCTCCCCGTCGGCCGAATCGATGTAGAGCAGGATCCCGAGCACGATCGCGGCGACGTAGCCTGCGCCGACGACGCCTGCAGCGACCGTGCGGCGAAGACGCTCCGGCACGAGCACCGCTGCGAGCAACGCGACTCCGCCGGCGGCGAGCAGCGCCAGGATCGGCGAGAGCGCATACCAGTCGATCGCCGGCGTCTTCACCGGAAGTTGCCCACGATCGCGTTCGTCGGGGAGTCAGGCGTGAACGCGTGGCCGCTGATTCCCGCCGGCCAGATCGACAGCGCGAGCAGGCAGCCGACGAGCGGCACGAGCAGCGCGATCTCGGCCGGGCGCAAATCGAGCGCCGCCTCGTGCACCGTCGCGCCGCGCCGCTCGTGCAGCACCGCCGAGATGAGACGGAGCATGTACATCGCCGCGAGGACGATCGCGACCGCGCCGACGACGGCCCAGCCCCAGCCGCGCTGGAATGCGCCGGTGAGGATCAGGAACTCGCCGGCAAAGGTCGCCGACCCCGGCACGGCGAGCGAGATGATTCCGGCCGTCATCAACGCGGTCGCGAGCGCAGGTCTGCCTTTCGCCATGCCTCCGAGCCGATCGAACTCGCCGGTTGTCGTGCGACGCTCGATGATCCCGGCGAGCAGGAACAGCGAAACCGAAACGAGGCCGTGCGCGACCATCTGCAGGACGGCGCCGTCGAAGCCCTGATCGTTTCCCGAGAACAGGCCGAGCACGATCAACCCCGATTGCGCGAGGCTCGAGTACGCGATGACGCCGCGTATGTCGCTGACTCGGAACGCGAGCACCGACGCGTAGATCAACGTCACCGACGCGAGCACGAGCAGTGCAGGTCGGTAGAACTGCGCCGGCTCCGGGAACTTCGGGATCGCGATGCGCAAGAAGCCGTAGAGCCCAGCCTTCGCTGCGACGCCCGAAAGAAATGCGGCAACCTCCGGCGGCGCCTCGCGGTATGCATCCGGAAGCCACCCGTGCAGTGGAACGAGCGGCGACTTGATCGCGAACGCAACGGCGAAGCCGAGGAACATCTGGCGGCTTGCACTCGTGGCGGAGTCGACGAGGTCGAAAGTCCCTTGCGAGATGCCGAAGGCGATGACGGCGGCGAGCATGAGCAGCGAGCCCGCCATCGTGTAGATCACGAACTTGAGCGTCGCCGCGTTCCGTCTCGCGCCGCCCCAGACGCCGACGAGCACGTAGAGCGGGATCAGCATCGCCTCGAACGCCGCGTAGAAGAGCAGCAAGTCCTGCGCCGCGAAGACGGCGACCGACGCGCCCGTGAGGAACAGCATCAGGCCGAAGTAGGCCCGCGACCGCTCGCGGCCGACCCAGAACCCGTAGCCGATACACGCCGCCGCCGCGACGACCGTCAGCCCGGCGAGCCAAAGCGAGAAGCCGTAGAACCCGACGTGGTAGAAGACATTCAGGTCGCTGAACCACTGCGCCTTCGTCTCGAACTGGAGGCCTTGCTTGTCGAAGTCGAAGCGGACGGCTTGCTCGATCCAGATGCCGACTTCGACGAGTGCGACGAGCATCGCGATCCCGCCCGTCCAGTAACGCGAGAACGGGACGATCCAGAGGACGAGGGCGGCGCCGATCGGCAGCCAGATGAGCCAGTTGGTGAGGTCGTTGACGTCCATCAGCGCACGGAGACGAGGACGATGGCGAGGATCGCGAGCCCGCCTGCGAGCGCGAGCGCGTAGGTGCGCACGAGACCGGTCTGGATTCGGCGCGTGAGTCGGCTGATGTCGAGCCCGCCGTCGCCGATGTCGGTGACGGTTTGGATCAGGTAGGGGTCTTCGACGTTGACGCGCAGCTTCACGGCGAGGAACGCGATCGGCTTGTAGAAGACGAGGTCGTAGAGCTCGTCGAAGTAGAACTTCCGCTCGAGCACGCTCTGCGCGAACGCGAAGCGCGGCACGCGGACGCGGCGGCGCTCGGGCGCGGCGTAGAGGAGCCACGCGAGCCCGATTCCCGCGAGGCCGAGAGCGACGGCGAGGATCGACGAGATCGCTTCCTCCCAGTTCGTGGGCTCGGCGCTCTCGAGCGTGCGCGCGACCGGTGCGAGCCAGTCCGTGATCGGCGTCCAGAACGGCGCGAATTGGATCCAGCCGCCGACGACTGCGAGCACCGCGAGGATGCCGACCGGGACCGTCATCGTCCACGGGCCTTCCTTGCCGCGATGCAGATGGAGGTGCTCGCGCACGAACGCACTCGGCTCGCCCGGGAAGACGATGAAGTACAGACGGAATGCGTACAGCCCCGTCAGGAACGTGCCGACGAGCGCGACGCTCCAGAAGATCCAGCCGTACCACGGGCCGCCCATTGCCGCCGCGATGATCGAGTCCTTCGAGAAGAACCCGGCGAACACGGGTATCCCGACGAGCGCGAGCGAGCCGATCAGGAACGCCCACTTCGTTCGCGGCATCTCGCGTCCGATGCCGGCCATCTTGTGGATCTCCTGCTCGCCGTCGAGCGCGTGGATCAACACACCCGCGGCCATGAAGAGCAGCGCCTTGAAGAACGCATGCGTCATCAGATGGAACTCGGCGTTTGCGTACGCACCGATTCCGGCCGCGAGAAACATGTAGCCGATCTGCGACATCGTCGAGTACGCGATCACGCGCTTGATGTCCGTCTGGACGAGCGCGACCAATCCGGCGACGAGAAGCGTTAGTGCACCCGTTCCCGCGGCGATCAGCTGAACCGTCGGCGCCGCTTCGAAGATCGGGTGCGTGCGCACGATCAAGTACACGCCCGCCGTGACCATCGTTGCCGCGTGGATGAGCGCGCTGACGGGCGTCGGGCCTTCCATCGCGTCGGGCAACCACGTCTGGAGCGGGATCTGCGCGGACTTCGCGACGGCGCCACCGAGCAGTCCGAGCGCGACGAGGTTCACGACGTTCGACGAGAGAGCGCCGCTCGTTGCCGCGTCGAAGTTAGGGATGAAGTCCAGCGAGTGGGTGTGCGTGAAGAGCAGGAAGAGCGCGAGCGCCATCGTCGCGTCGCCGAACGCGTTCATCACAAACGCCTTCTTTGCGGCTTGGATCGCGCTCGGCCGCTCGTGCCAGAAGCCGATCAGCAGATAGCTCGAGAGGCCGACGAGACCCCAGCCGACGAGGAGGAGCAGCAGGTTGCCGCCCTCGACGAGCAGCAGCATCGAGAAGACGAAGAACGAGATGTACGCGAAGTAGCGCCGCTCTTCGTCGTCGCCGTCCATGTAGCCGACGGAGTAGAGGACGATCAGCATCCCGACGCCGCTGACGATCAGCATCATCATCGTGCTGAGCGGATCGACGAGGACACTGAAGCCGACCTTCAAGCTGCCGGCCTGCAACCACGTCCACGTCGTGTAGAGCTCGGAGCGCTGAAACGGCTCGCGCTGCAGCCAGAGCGCGAAGAAACTCCAGATCGCGCCGGCGAACGCGACCGCGACCGAGCCCGTGCCGATCCACGCTGCGACGCGACGAGAGATGCGCGTCCCGCCGAGCGTGATCGCAAGCGTGCCGGCAAGCGGCGCAGCAAGACAGAGCCAGGCTCCGGCGATCACGCGCTCATCCTCTGAGGGTCGAGAGCTTGTCGACGTCGAGGGCGAGGCGACGGCGATTGAGCGCCACGATCAAGCCGAGGCCGACGACGACCTCCGATGCTGCGATCGCCATCACCGTCAGCGCGAAGATCTGGCCGTCGCCGTTACCTGTGTGCCGCGAGAACGCGATCAACGCGAGGTTGCCGCCGTTCAGCATGATCTCGAGTGACAGGAGAACGATCAGCGTGTTGCGTCGGATCAGGACGCCGAGTGCGCCGATGCCGAAGAGGAAGGCCGCGACACCGACGTACCAGGC
The DNA here is from genome assembly GCA_046734795.1 of Actinomycetota bacterium. Lineage (GTDB taxonomy): Bacteria > Actinomycetota > Thermoleophilia > Gaiellales > Gaiellaceae > JBKPRX01. The sequence continues at coordinate 4,038 of JBKPRX010000068.1, read as the reverse complement.
GATCGACGGGCCAAGCATCAGACGGCAGCTCCTTCGCGCGGCTCTGCGGGCTGAGCGCGCGGATGCGTCTGCGGCTCGGGCGACTCCGGGTCGATGCGGCGCGTGTGCCCGCCGAGGATCACACCGCCGACAGCCGCGACGAGCAGGACGATCGAGGTGATCTCGAACGCGAGCAGGTGGTCGCTCAAGAAGAGATTTCCGATCTGCGTCGGGCTCCCGAACGCATCACCGACGTTCGGCGAGTGCTGGAGCCGACCGCCGGCCGTCACTCCGAGGGCGACGACGATCTCCACGAAGATCGCCGCGGCGGCCGCAACTGCACCGATCGTCTGCCAGCCGGGACCGCCCGCCCACGGCGTCTCGTACTGGTCGCCGACGTAGGCGATCACGAACAAGAACATCACCATCACCGCGCCTGCGTAGACGAGCACCTGCGCGGCGGCGACGAACTCCGCTTCGAGCAGCAGGTACAGCACCGCGAGTGACCCGAGGTTCCCGATCAACGCGAGCGCCGAGTAGAACGGGTTCTTGAACGTGACGACCGCGACTGCGGAGCCGAGGCACGCGAACGCGGCGCCGACCCACACGACCCAGACGAGTGCGTTTCCGGCCGAGGCGGCGAGCATCTACGAGGCGGACTTGTAGTAGGGGATCGGCGTGTCGTACAACGCGGGATCCGCGACCGGCACCTGCTTGATCGGCTCGGCGAGGAGCATGTCCTTCGTGTAGATCTGGTCGTCGCGGTTGTACTCGGAGAGCTCGAACTCGTTGCCGAGCGTGATCGCGTCGAACGGGCATGCGATCTCGCAATAGCCGCAGAAGATGCAGCGGCTCATGTTGATCTCGTAGATGCGCGCATAGCGCTCACCGGCAGAGACGCGATTGTCCGGCGTGTTCTCGGCCGGCACGACGCGGATGCAATCCGCAGGACACGCCGCCGCGCAGAGCGAGCAGCCGACGCACTTCTCCAGGCCGTTGTCGTGGAGGTGAAGGCGATGCCGGCCGCGGAAGCGCGGATACACCGGGCGCTTGTACTCCGGGTACTGCTGCGTAATCGGCTTCTTGAAGATCTGCTTGAACGTGACGCCGAAGCCCTTGAGCGTGGTGATCGGCTGGGCCACTAGAACGCCACCACCAAGGCGGCCGTGACGAGCGCGTTGATCGTCGCCACCGGCAGCAGCACCTTCCAGCCGAAGCGCATCAGCTGGTCGTACCGAAGTCGCGGCAGGGTCGCCTTCAGCCAGATGAAGAGCGTCACGACCGCGAACAGCTTGAGGAAGAACCACAGCGGCCCGAGCGGCGCCCACGGCCCGTGGTAGCCGGCGAAGAAGAGCGTCACCGTCAGCGCCGAGAGCGTGATCATGTTCACGTACTCCGCGGTCTGGAAGAGGCCCCAGCGCATGCCCGAGTATTCGGTGTGGTAACCGGCGACGAGCTCCGTGTCCGCCTCCGGCAAGTCGAACGGCGCACGGCTCGTCTCGGCGATCCCGGCGATGAAGAACACGAGGAGGCCGACGAGCTGCGGCGCGGCGTACGGGATCAGCTCGCCTTGCTCGTGCACGATCGTCGGGAGCGAGAGCGACTGCGCCATCAGCACGACGCCGAGCACTGCGAGCGCAAGCGACACCTCGTACGAGACGAGCTGCGCGCAGGTGCGCATCGACCCGAGCAGCGAGTACTTCGATTCCGACGCCCAGCCGCCGACGATGAAGCCGTAGATCCCGATCGAGCCCAGCGCGAAGACGACGATCAGGCCGATCGACACGTTGAGGATCTCGCCGTTCACCTGGTAGCCGTGCACCTCCCAGCCGGAGCCGAACGGAATCACCATGAACGCCGCGAGTGCCGTGAACATCGAGACCACGGGCGCGGCGATGTAGACGAGGCTCGAGCGCACGGCCGTGGGCTCGAACGCTTCCTTGCGCACGAGCTTGATCAAGTCGGCGATCGGCTGCAGCAGGCCGAACGGGCCCGCGCGGTTCGGGCCGTAGCGGAGCTGCATGCGCCCGAGCACCTTGCGCTCGAGCCACGTCGTGTACGCGAACGCAACCATCACGAGGTTGATGATCACGAGCGACTTCAGAACGGTGATCCACCAGACCTCGTGCATCAGGCCTCCACCTTGGCGGGTCCGGTGCGAAGCGCGCCTGCGTGCTGCTCCGGCACGAGCAGGATCCCCGGCTGCAGGTCGCTGCGAAGACGCGCGCGCAGCTTCACGGAAGTGCCGTTCGAGCTGACCGTCACCTCGGCGCCCTCGACGATCCCACGCGCACGTGCGTCGTCCCGTGAGATACCGACCTCGGCGCCGGGCCGCTGGAAGTGCAGAGGCGGAACCCGGTCGACGGCAGGACCCGAGACGAGCGGCCGGTAGCAGATGACACGCAGGTCGCCCGCATCGGTGTGACGCTCCTCGGGCTCCGGCAGCGGCGGTGCCTCGACGTGCTCGTCGGGCTCGGTGTAGCCGCGCAAAGGAGCACGCTCGCCGACCTCGCCGAACGGAAGCTTCGCGAACGCGAGCTCCGACACTTCCGAGAACACAGCCGAGGCGTGCGGCGAGATCTCGACGCCGAAGCGCTCCGCGAGCTTCGAGAGCCAGGCGAGCTCGTCCGGAGCGGGCGGGATCGAAGCGCGCCGCAAGCGCTGGAGGCGACCCTCGAGGTTGATGTACGTGCCGTCGCGCTCGAGGTAGCTCGTTCCCGGAAGGATGAGATTCGCCCAGCCGGCGACGAGCCCATGAAACATCGAGATCGCGAGCACCGACTCCGCCTGCTCGGCGAGCGTGCGCACACTCGGGTCGGCGGCAGCTTCGTCACCGCTGACGATCAGCAAGCCGATCGGCTCGGGCGCAGGGCCTTCCTCGTCGGCTGCTGCTGCCCACGCGTCCGCGATCCCGCGACCGTTCGGCGTCACCGGCAGGTAGAACGCCGTCTCTACACCGAGCCGCTCGGCAATCCCTGCGACGGTCGCGCCGCCGCGGCCACCGGGTCCCGACCAGATCAGCGTCGGGTGGTTCGCGTTTCGGAAGTCGTCGTCGTCGAGGGTGTGCACGACGCGTGCACCGCGGCGCTGCGCCTGCTTGATCCAAAGCTCGACAATCGGCGCACGCTCTTCGACGGGTACGCCTCCGAGCACGACGACGAGATCCGACTCCGCGATCGCCGAGAGCGGCGCGCGGTATGCATCGAGCGCGTCGGAGACCTCCTCCGGCAGGACCGCGTGGTGTGCGCCGAGCCCCCGGCGCAGAAGCTTGCCGAGCGAGTACGCCATCTCGACGGTCTCCGAGCCGGAGAGCGCGACGACGATGCGCTCACCCGCAGCGCGGAGCAGACGCTCCGCTTCGTCGATCGCCGCGTCCCACGAAACGGGTCCGAGACCGCGACGTGGCACACGCTGCAGCGCATCGACGATCCGGTCGCCCGCGTACAGATGGCCGAAAGCGAACCGCCCCTTGTCGCAGAGCCATCCTTGGTCGACCTCGGGGTGATTGCGAGAGAGGATCCGCTTGACCTTTCCTTCGCGGACGTTCGCGTGCACGTTGCAACCGACGGGACACATGCCGCACACGGTCGGCACGTCTTGGATCTCCCACGGCCGCGCCTCGAACCGATACGTCGTCGGCAGCAGCGCACCGACCGGGCAGAGCTCCGTCACGTTGCCCGAGAAGACGCTGCGATACGGGCGATCCTCGAACGTCGCGATCATCGAGTGCGCGCCGCGGTTCACGGCGACGAGCTCCCCGTCCTCCGACACACCTTCGGAGAATCGCGTGCAGCGGTAGCAGAGGATGCAGCGCTCGCGGTCGAGCGCGATCGTCGGCGAGATGGGGATCGGCTTCTCGAACGTGCGCTTCTCGAACGTCATCCGCGTCGAGCCGGGCCCGTAACGGAACGTCAGGTCCTGCAGCGGGCACTCGCCGCCCTTGTCGCAGACCGGACAGTCGAGCGGATGGTTGACGAGAATGAACTCGAGCGTCGCGTGCTCGCCCTCGGCGGCCTTCTCCGAGGTGCGCGCGGTCTTGACGACCATGCCGTCCTGCGC
>JBKPRX010000067.1:0-22501 GCA_046734795.1 Actinomycetota bacterium | reverse complement strand
CGCCGTACTGGGCGAAGGCTCGCGGATGCGGGGAGCGCCCACGCGAGGACGGTGCACGCGAGCGCGGCGATCAGTACTGGGCGCAAGGGAACGGCAGCCTATCGAAAGGCCGAATAGACTCGCGCCCGCGTGGAGGCACATTCCGAACCGCGAGTCGGCGGCGCGTTCGCCGGCAAACGAGCCGTCGTTCTCGGCGTAGCAAACCGGCGCTCGATCGCGTGGGCGATCGCGCGACAGCTCGCCGACGGCGGCGCGACGCTCGCTTTTACGTACCAGGGCGAACGCATCGAGAAGAACGTTCGCGAACTCGCAGACTCCGTTGCGTCGCCGCTCGTGACCGAGTGCGACGTCCGTTCCGACGAGGACGTCGCGCGCGTTTTCGCGGAGGTCTCCGACGTCTTCGGAGGCGAACTCGATCTGCTCGTCCATTCCGTCGCATACGCGGCGGCGGAGGATCTCGAAGGGCGCTTCACCGATACGCCACGCGATCGCTTCTGGCTCGCGCTCGACGTGAGCGCCTACTCGCTGATCGCAACGGTGCGTGCGGCTGAGCCGCTCTTCGAACGTGCCGGCGGCGGATCCGTCGTGACCATGACGTACCTCGGCGGCGAGCGGGCGGTCCCGCACTACAACGTGATGGGCGTCGCGAAGGCAGCTCTCGACTCATCCGTGAAGTACCTCGCGTGGGATCTCGGACAGAAGAACATCCGCGTGAACGCAATCTCAGCGGGTCCGGTGCGGACGCTTGCAGCTCGTTCGATTGCCGGCTTTCCGACGATGGAAGCGATCGTCGAAGAGCGCGCGCCGCTCCACCGGCATGTAGATGCCGACGACGTGGGCGCTGCGGCTGCGTATCTGCTCTCGGATGCGGCGAAGAACGTGACCGGGACGACGCTCTACGTCGACTCGGGCTATCACGCGATGGGCATGTAGAGCTCGCGGTCGGGTCGTCGCCGCCTTCGTCTCGCCGTCGCGACCGTCTAAGGTCACGGTCTCGGGGAGGAAGATGCCGTTCGAGATCGTCGGCAGGGAAGAGGACGTCGCGTCGGTCCAGGCCTTCGTCGATCAGCCGCCGGGCGGGCCTACCGCATTGGTGCTGGAAGGCGAGCTGGGAATCGGGAAGTCGACGCTCTGGCTCGCGGGCGTCGAGTATGCGCGGGCGCGCGACCTGACGGTCCTCGTGTCGCGGCCCGCGGAGGCCGAGCGCGGCCTCGCGTACGTCGTCGCCGGCGACTTGTTCGAGAACACGCTCGACGACGTTCTTCCCGCGCTGACGCCGCCAAGACGGCGCGCGCTCGAGGTCGCGCTGCTTCGGGACGAGGAGTCAGGTGACGTCGTCGACTACCGGGCGTTCGCCGTCGCCGTTCGCGATGTGCTCCAGCTCCTAGCCGAGCGGCAGCCGATTCTCATTGCGATCGACGATGTTCAATGGGTCGACGCGTCGTCGGCGACGGCTCTGGCGTTCGCGCTCCGACGACTTGCGTCGAGGCCAGTCTTCGCCCTGCTCGCGCAGCGGCTTGCCGGCGGCGATGAACCGTCGGAGCTCGAGAAGGCGTTCGCGGAGGATCGCGTGCGCCGGATGCCGGTCGGAGCGCTGAGCGTCGGCGCCCTACACCGGCTCCTCCACGCGCGGTTCGGCAGGCCATACGCGCGGCAGACGCTGCTCCGCATCCACGAGCGTTCGGGCGGAAACCCGTTCTTCGCGCTCGAGCTTGCTCGCGCGCTCGGCACCGAAGTCGACCCGACGCGGCCCCTCCCCGTTCCGCAGACACTCGAGGACCTCGTCCGTGCGCGACTGGCGGGCCTGCCGGAGCGCACGCGAGAGGCACTGGCGCTTGCAGCGGCGCTCGGAACGCCGTCGACGTCGGTCCTCGAGCGCGCCGGCGTCGACGCGCAGGTGCTCGACGCGGCCGTCGCGGCTCACGTGATCGAGCGCGAGAACGAGACGATCCGCTTCTCGCATTCCCTGCTCTCGTCCGTGCTCTACGCGGACCTGGGCGAGGAGCGCGGCCCGGTACACCGGCGCCTCGCAGCGATCGTCGGCGACCCGATTGCCCGCGCCCGCCATCTGGCCCTGGCTGCGGACGCGCCGGATGCCGAGGTCGCGGCTGTACTCGATGACGCAGTGCGTATCGCGGGTGATCGCGGGGCCACTGCGGTCTCGGCCGAGCTCGCGGAGCACGCACTTCGGCTAACGGACGGCGAGGCGCGCCCCCGCCGCGCGCTCGCGGCGGCGCGTGCCCATCAGGCCGCGGGCGAGTGGACGCGCGCGCGAGCGATTGCCGCCGACCTCCTCGCGGAGGTGGAGCCGGGCCCGCTTCGCGCTGAGGTTCTTGTCCTGCTCGCGCGCTTCGAAGTCGACGAACTCGCCGCGCCCCTGCTCGAGAAAGCACTGACCGAAGCCGCGACGGATCCGAAGCTGCAGTTGCAGATCCGGATGTCGCTCGCAACGGCGAGGCGCTTCACGAGCGGATTCGGCGCCGCTTTCGACGACGTGCGCGCAGCGCTGCCGGCGGTCGAGCGCCTCGACGACGACGCGCTTCTGGTCTCGGCGCTCGACCTTGCCGCTTTTCTCAGTCGCGGCATCGGCGATCCGAACGCTCCCGCGTTCGCGGCCCGCGCAAGAGAGATCGCCGCCGCGAGCGGACGCTCTGATTTGCTGAAACGGACGGCGGGTCTGCACGGACATGTCCTGGCCGACCGCGGCGAGCACGCCGAAGCACGGAAGTCCCTCGAGGCCGACTATCGCGAATGGAAAGAGCGCGACGAGAAGGCCGCCGCCGATGTCCTGTGGATGCTCGCATGGGCCGAGTTGTGGAACGGCGAGTTCGAGCAGGCGGCTGCCCACGCGGCGCTCTACTCCGAGACCACGGCGCAGTACGGAGTCGAGCGGCACTCAGATCCGATTCCGGGCATGTGGGTCGCCGCGCACCGTGGGCAGTTCGACCTCGCTCATGACCTCGCGCGACGTGGGCTCGAGCTGTGTGCGGAGCAGCTCGGCGTTGCCGGCCCGTACTTTCCGGGCGTGCTCGGGGTCGTCGCCCTCTGGAGCGGAGACGTCGCGTCGGCGATCGATCATTTCGCCGAGGCCGACGGCCTCGCTGCGGCCGTCGATTGGCGTGAGCCGACGATGCGGCGGTGGTGTGCCGACTACGTCGAGGCCTTGCTCGAGGCCGGCCGGCACGAGGAGGCCGTACGGGTTCTCGATGCATGGGAGGCGGACGCGATCCGGCTCGAGCGCGCGTGGGCGCTCGCGCAGGCCGCTCGCTGCCGCGGCCTGGTGGCCGCTGCCGCGGGAGCCGCCGACGAGGCCGCCTCGCTCTTGCAACAGGCCGTCGACCAACACGAACGGATCGGAGACCGGTTCGGACGTGCCCGCGCGCTTCTTGCGCTCGGAGTCGTCAGAAGGAGGCAACGGCAGAAGCGCAGTGCGCGCGACGCGATCGCAGCGGCGCTCGACGGTTTTGTGGAGCTCGGCGCCGAGTCGTGGGCCGCCAAGGCGCGTGCCGAGCTGGGCCGGATCGGGGGCCGGACGCGCGAGGAAGGATTGACCGCCGCGGAGCGCCGGGTCGCGGCACTCGTCGCAGAGGGTCGTACGAATCGGGAAGTCGCGGCAGCTCTCTTCGTCGGCGAGCGGACCGTCGAGACGCACCTGTCGCACGTCTACGCGAAGCTCGGCGTGCGCTCGCGCGTCGAGCTCGCTCGAATGTTTCGGCCCGACGGGCAAAGTTCAGGGGGCCTCGCGATTTCAAACTGAGCCCCGCGGCCTAGCGTCGATCGGGTGCCGAGCTATCTCGTCGAGACGTTCCTGGCCCGTGGCGCCGCACGCGAGCGAATCGCGTGCGACCGGCGGGCGCGCTCGGCCGCAGAGGAGATGACGCGGGAGGGGGCGCGCGTCGGCTTCGAAGGATCGATCTACGTCCCTGAGGACGAGATCTGCTTCTTCACGTTCGCGGCCGCGTCAGGGCGTGACGTCGCACTCGCGGCGGAGCGCGCGGGGCTCGAGCCGCTGCGTGTGATCGAGGCGATCCCGTCAGGAAAGGAGACACAGTGAAAGCGAGGCTTGCATCTCTCGTCGTCGTTCTCCTGGGGACGGTTGCGTTCTCGGGTGCCCGGCCGGATGTCGCCGCGACAGCGTCGACCACACAGTGCGCGCCGCAGGCTGCGTACCCGGCCGGGTCGACACCGGTCGCGTTCTGGAGCACGGAAGCCCGCTGCGCGATCGTCCCGGCCGGGCCGGGCGGCAGCGTTGGCCCAGAGAACTTCGGCAACAAATTCCCTGGCGAGGCGGCGGTGTACATGGGCATCGTGCACCTCGCGATCTACGACGCCACCGTCGGCGTCGCCGGCGGCTACCGCCCGTATTCGCTCGCGATGACCGTCACACGCCCCGGCGAGCTGCGTGCACGGAACGGCTGGCTCGCGTGGGCCGAGTGGAGGCTGGGTGAGCGAGACTGGAAGCCGTACGGCAAGGCCAACCCGAGCGTGCGACCTCACGTTAGGCACGTGATTCCGTCCGCGTGGTGGAGGCGGACGATTAAGTACCTGACGTCCGCCCCTGCTGGCCCGTCGGCGAGTGCAGCGATCGCGACCGCCGCCTACGAGACGCTCGTCGGCCTGCAGCCCACGCTCCGCCTGGACGCCAATGGACAAGCCGATCTGCACGGCGACTACACGGAGTATCTAGCCGCGATTCCGAACGGCACGGCGAAGGACAACGGAATCGCTCTTGGCCATCAGGTCGCCCAAGCGCTGCTGGCCAAGCGGGCAGACGACGGCCTGGAGAAGAACCCGACACTTGCGGATCTGAACCCGCCGGCGCCTGGTCCTGGTGTCTGGCAGGCATCGCCGGCGGTGCCGATTCTCGGCCTCCGCCTACCCGGCGTACGACCGCTTGCACTTCAGAGTGCCTCGCAGTTCCGGCCAGCTGAGCCAAACGCCCTGACGAGCGAGCAGTACGTCCGCGACTTCAACGAGGTCAAGGATCTGGGACGAATCGACGGTGTCACCCGGACGGCTGAGCAGACGAGCGAAGCGAAGTTCTGGACGGATCACGACATCAGGCAGTGGAACGACGGCATGCTCCGCCTCGCCGCGGCGCGTGGACTCGACCTCGTCCAGACCGCCCGGATGCTCGCGATGGCGCACGTCGCCGGCGGTGACGCGATGATCGCGTGCTTCGACGCCAAGTTCCACTATTGGTTCTGGCGTCCCTTCCAGGCGATCCCGCAGGCAGACGTCGACGGCAACCCGCAGACCGCGGCAGACCCGAACTGGAAGCCACTCGGTGCGACACCGAATTTCCCGGAGTATCCGTCGGCCCATGCGTGCCACAGCAGCGCCGTCGTCGAGGCACTCGAGGCGTTCTTCAGGACGGACAAGATTCATTTCACGCTCGACAGCCGCGTCACCGGGACGACGCGCGACTACGACCGCTTGCAGGACGTCGTCGAGGACGTCGACTTGGCTCGCGTTCTCGTGGGCTTCCACTTCCGCAGCTCCGACGTGGAAGGCTCAAATCTCGGACGGAAGGTGGGCCGGTACGTCGTCGACCACTTCTTCCGGCCGGTCGGCTGAGGCGGAGCTTCTTGCACAGGAGGGTGGCTTTGAGTGGGCCGCCCTCCTGGGCGAATCGAGACGTCGCGTTTAGCTCGCTCGCCTCTCGCGGAGCGACGCGACGATCTCGTCGAAGTCCGGCAGCTCGGAGTCCTCGTAGGCTTGCGCGAACCGAACAACACCGCCTTCGTCGACGACGAATGCGCTGCGTCGCGGCAGCTCGCGATAGCCGCGAAAGTCGTGGCCGACTCCGAAAGCGCGCGTTGCGTCGCCGTTCCAGTCGGACAGAAGCTTCACGTCGAAGTCGAGTGCCTGGAGCCAGGCGATGTGCGTCCACGGCGAGTCGCGCGAGATCGCATAAGGCTCGACGCCGGCGGCCCGGAGGTCGTCGCTCCTGTCCCGCAGGAGCCCGAGCTCGTCAGTTCAAGTCGAGGACCAATCGAAGAGATAGAAGAGGAGCAAGATCGGCCTCGCTGCGACGAGCCCCTCGAGCGTCGTCGACTCGTGAGGCGCCGTGAGGACGGTTGCGGACGGGACGCGATCGCCGATGCCGAGCACGGCTCGACCTTAGTCGGTCGTCAGCGCCGCTCGTCGAGGATGGCCCCGGCGAGCCGTGCGCGTAACCGCTCACCAAGCGATCCGCGAGGCAGCTCGACCACAAACGAGGCAGCGCCGGGGAAGCGATGGTTCTGCCAGTTCGACGCGCTTCCGTGCGGCCAGCGCAGCGCGCGGAAGGCCATGCCCGCGCGCCGCGCGAACCGTCGCGCCGCCGGAATGCTCGGGCCCCAGGCGCGAACGATGTTCTGCGGTTGGTGGAACCAGATCGTCACGTCGGGCCGAAGCCGCAGGATCAGCCGGCGCGCCGCGCGCACTTCCGGCTCCGACAGCGGATGCGGGCCTGCGTAGTCCGCGTCACCGCGAGCGCCGATCGGCCGCCAATCGGACGGGAAGTTGCGATTGAGATCGACGCCGCGCGCGTTCTGGCGCGTTCCCGCAGCGCGTCCGTCAGGGTTGAGCTCCGGAACGAGCCAAAGGTCGAACGCGGGGTGCGCGCGCTCGAGCTGTGTAATGACGCTCGTGCCGGCGCACTCGTCGCCGTGGATGCAGCCGACGACGAGAACTCGGAGATCGCTCGACGGGTCGCCGACCTCGATCGCACGCAACGTCCGGCCGTGCACGGATTGCCCGAACACGAGCACGGCCGCGACTGCAGCGAGCATGCGCACGTCTCTTCAGTCGAAGATCGCGTCGGCTTCGATCTCGACGAGCCACCGCGGATCGAGCAGAGCTGCAACGACAACCATCGTGCTCGCGGGTCTGATCTCGCTGAACACGTCGCCGTGTGCGCGGCCGACCTCTTCCCAATCGCCCGCGGACGTCAGAAAGGTTCGCGTTCGCACGACGTGCTCGGGCTGCGCTCCTGCCTCTCGCAATGCGTCCACGATGATCTCGAGGCATCGGCGCGCTTGGAGGTACGCGTCCGGCGGCGGATCGCTCCCGTCCTGCATCACAGGCGCGGTTCCCGCGACGGATATGTGGTCCCCGACGCGCACCGCGCGCGAGAAACCGATCGGCCGCTCGTAGGGCGAGCCGGACGAAACGAGACGACGTTCCACGCGCTCTAGTATCGCCGCGTGTCGCGTGCGTTCGAGCAGGTTCGCGAGTGGCCCGTCGAAAACGCAGCGGTGGCCGCGGTCACGCGCGAGCGCGAGCTCGGCGGCCACGGCGACTCCGAGCGCCCCTTCGCCTGGGCGTCGGTGACGAAGCTGCTGACGGGAATGGCGGCGCTCGTGGCGCTCGAGAAAGGCATCGTCGAGCTCGACGAGCCCGCGGGTCCACCGGGGTCGACGTTCCGGCACCTGCTTGCGCACGCCTCGGGCTTGCCGACGGATGGAACCGACCCGATCGCGGAGCCGGGCCGGCGCCGGATCTACTCGAACACCGGAATCGACGTCGCGGCAGAGCGAATCGCGGCGGCGAGCGACATGCCGTTCGCTGCGTATCTCCGCGCTGCGGTGCTGGAACCGCTCGGAGTCGCGGGCCGGCTGCGAGGGACGCCGGCGGCAGGATACGAGGGGCCGCTGACCGATCTGTTGGCTGTCGCCCGCGAGCTGCTTGCACCGAAGCTCGTTGCCTCGGAGACGCTTGGAGAAGCGACGAGCGTGCAGTTTCCGGGCCTCGCCGGTGTGCTGCCAGGCTTCGGTCGCCACGATCCGAACGACTGGGGCTTGACGTTCGAGCTCCGCGACGCGAAGGAGCCGCACTGGACGGCCACGCGCAACTCGCCCCGCACCTTCGGCCACTTCGGCGCGACCGGTACGTTCGTCTGGATCGATCCGGAGGCCGGCGTGGCCCTTGCGTGTCTCACCGACTGCGACTTCGGTGACTGGGCGAAGACCGCCTGGCCTGCGCTCGGCGACGCCGTTCTCGAGCTAGCTGTCGTCGGCGAATAGCGGTCGGATGAGCTCGTCGAAGCACTCCGCGTCGCACCAGACGAGCGTCGCCGGCGTCATCGTCCGCGCTGTTCCGGCGCGTGGGATGCGAAGCGCGAGCGAGACCTCGCCGAACGTGTCACCCGGCCGAAGCACGCGGTTTCCGAAGCCGGTCTGCTGCATCGAGACGAGGCCCGACACGATGACGTAGAACCGGTCGGCTTCTTCGCCTTCGGTGAAGACGGTCGTTCCCGGTGGAAGCTCCTCGCGCGTCATGTTCTTCGCGAGTTGCGCGAGGGTCTCTCCCGGAAGCTCAGCGAGCAGCCCGACACGCGTCAGCTCGTGCGCAGTCGCTGAGGCGCGTGGACTCATCCGTCGGAGCTCGCATCCTCGCCGTCTTCGTGCACTTCGGGTGCGTGCTGCGGGTAGCGCATCGCGTCTTCTTCTTGCTGGCGACCTTTCTGTGCTTGCTCTTGCTCTTCTTCGGTCGCCTCGGGGTTCTCTGCGTTCTCGTGCATGCGGCTCCTCTACGGTAGAGACGATGGGGATCCTTCACGGTTGGGAGTTCTGCCCGCGCTGCGGCGGCGCAACCGCGCCCGGCGAGGGCAACGTGGTGTGCACGCAGTGCGGCTTCGTCGTCTGGGCGAACTCGGTGCCGGCGGTCCAGGCGCTCGTCGAACGCGATGGCAAGTTGTTGATCGTTCGCCGTGCGGTCGACCCGCATGCGGGCATGTGGGATCTTCCGGGCGGGTTCCTGACTGAGGGCGAGCATCCAGAGGATGGATTGCGCCGCGAGGTGAAGGAGGAAACCGGCCTCGATGTCGAGCTGGGCGGCTTTGTCGGCGCGTGGCTCGATCCATACGACGGTCGCACGGTCTTGGGCCTGACCTACGACGCGACCCCGATCGGCGGAGACGAGCAGGCGGCGGACGACGTCAGCGAGCTCCGCTGGTTCGCGCCAACGGAGCTGCCGGCGGCGAATGCGTTCGCCTTCCAGTCGCACCCGCGAGTCGTCTCACTCTGGCGCGCGCGGCACGAGCACGCGTAGCGCGCGCGGCTGCGTTTCGAACCGAAGCGGCGACTCGAGCACGATCGGCTCGCCGTCGGCCGCTGCCGCGATCTCGTTGGTCTCGAGCGCGAGCTCGAACTGCGGCGCACCGCGATCCTCCCACTGCGTCGGCAGCAAGCCGGCGGCGGCGTAGAGGTGGAGGCGGCCCGCATCCAGCTCGGGACGCTCGCCGAGCGTGAAGAGCGTGAGCGCGTACGCATTGTTCGCGACGAGGATCACTCGCGCGACGAACGCATCGCCGTCGACGCGTACGTGCAAGCGATGCCGTGCACGAGCGACGCGCGAGAGCGCGCGTATTCGCGCGAGCGCCTCGCCGCGGCGGCGGTGATGCTCGCGGCGATGGACGAGGCTCGCGTAGGTCCCGAGCGACACGTTGTTGAGGAACACGCGGCCGTTCACAGAACCGACGTCGACGCGCCGCTCTTCGCCCTCGAACGCTGCAAGAGCTCCGAGCGGATCGTCGCGGTCGAGCCCGAGATCCCGGGCGAAGTGGTTCCGAGTCCCGAACGGCACGCAGACGAACGGGACGTCACGAGCGATCGCAGCGGCGGCGACCGCGCTCAACGAGCCGTCGCCGCCCGCGACTCCGAGGATGCTCGCCTCTGCGGTGCGGGCGAGCTCGGCGACGTCGTCGTCCGGACGGAGCCGATGCGTCTCGATTCCTCGGGCGGCCGCCGCTTGCTCGAGCTCCTCGGCAGTCGGCGATTCGTCGCCGGAACGTGGATTGATCAGGAGAAATGGCACGAATTTGTGCCTTGCACCCTATGTGGGTAGGCCTTTCGGGCCGGGAAGTTGAGCCGTTCGGCCCATGGCGCCGTCCGGGGCCTGTGCCGATCATTTCGGTCATGAGCGAACGCGGCTTCCATCGCATCGCCGACGACCTCTCTGAGACGTGGCTCGAGGACTGGGTTGGCGCAGGCGTGGCTGAGATCGAGGCGTATCTCGCCAAGCACGCTGCCTTCCTGAGCTTCCTCGGCGACGCCGACGACTAGGGTTTTCAGCAGTCGCGTCTAGGGCAACTCGTGCCTTAGATCTTCGCGGCATGAAGCCCAGCTACCTGATCCGCGGCCTGCCAGGCCATCCACTCCATCCGCCGTTGACGGATGCGACGATCGGCATCTACACGTTCGCGACAGTCGCCGCGTTCGTCGACATCATCGGCCTGAGCGACACGACCGCGGCGCACGGCTGGTGGCTTGCGCTCCTCGTCGGGCTCGTGACCACGGTCTTCACCGCGCTCACTGGGCTCGCCGACTGGCTGACGATCTCGCGCGACAGCGAGCTCTGGAAGACCGCGACCTCACACATGATCGCGATGGTCGTGGCCACGGTCTTCTTCGGATTCGCAGCGCTCTTTGGCCACGACGACTGGCAGGCCGGGAACGTGTCCGCGGTCGAGGCGGCCTTGACCTTCATCGGCTTCGGCGTGATGGCGCTCGGAGGCTGGCTCGGCGGCGCGATCGTCTACGTCCACGGCATGCGCGTGCTGAACCTCCAGCAAGAGCCGGCAGAGCGCGCCGTGGCGCCGGTGCCGCACATCGAGAAGAAAGCCGCAGAGTCCTAGCGCGCCGGAAGCGCGGCCTCCGGCGCGCGACTCCGTCTACTGATCCGCGAGTCCCAAGGACTTCTCGAGCATGCCCTTGGGCTGGGCGCCGATGGCTGCCGCCTTCGGCTCGCCGTCCTCGAACAGGATCATGTGCGGGATCGACTGGATCCCGAAGCGCTGCTGGAGCTGCTGGTTCTCGTCGATGTTGACCTTGACGAGCTTCAGCTTCCGCTCGTCCGCGATCTTCTCGAGGACCGGCGAGACGGCGTGGCAGGGACCACACCACTCGGCCCAGAAGTCGACGAGCACCGGCTCACCGGCTTTGAGCACTTCCTGCTCGAAGGTCGCGTCGGTTGCATTGGTTGCCATTCAGAGCTTCCTTTCTCGGTGTTCCTAGGTAGAAACGTGCCTCTCTAGACTTTCGTTCCCGTGTTTCAGCCGCTGCCGAAGGTACCCGACCACCCGGCCCTCGAGGAGGAAATCCTCGCGTGGTGGGCGGAGGCGCGCATCTTCGAGCGGCTCCGCGAGCAGAACGCAGGCAGGCCGACGTTCTCCTTCATGGACGGGCCGATCACGGCGAACAACCCGGCGGGCGTGCACCACGGGCACGGCCGGACGCTCAAGGACGTCTTCCAGCGCTACAAGGCGCTCCGCGGTTTCGACCAGCGCTACCAGAACGGCTTCGACTCGCAGGGCTTGTGGGTCGAGGTCGAGGTCGAGAAGTCGCTCGGGCTTGGCTCGAAGCGCGAGATCGAGGAGTACGGCCTCGCGAAGTTCGCTCGTGCATGCCGCGACCGCGTCGCTCACTACAGCGAGGTGATGACGCAGCAGTCGATCCGCCTTGGCCAGTGGATGGACTGGGACAACGACTACTACACGTTCAGCGACACGAACATCGAGTACATCTGGCGCTTTCTCAAGGTCGTCCACGAGAAGGGCTGGCTGTACAAGGGGCATCGCTCGACGCAGTGGTGTCCGCGCTGCGGCACGTCGTTGTCGCAGCACGAGCAAGCGGGCGAGGAGAACTACGTCGAGATGGAGCATCCGTCGCTCTACGTGCGCTTCCCGCTTGTCGAGCGCAAAGGTGAGGCGCTCGTCGTGTGGACGACCACGCCGTGGACGCTGCCGGCGAACGTTGCGGCTGCGGTTCGTCCCGACGCCGAGTACGGGCTGACGCACGACGGCCACTGGGTCGCGGTCGCGCGGTATCCAGACGATGAGTTCGTCGAGACGAAGCGCGGCGAGGAGCTCGTCGGCTGGCGCTACGCGGGTCCCTTCGACGACATCGAGGCGCAGCAGGATGTCGCGCACCGCGTCATCCCGTGGGACGAGGTCTCGCTCGACGAAGGCACCGGGATCGTGCACATCGCGCCGGGCGCGGGTGCCGAGGACTTCGAGCTCTCGCGAATCCACGACCTGCCGGTGCTCGCGCCGATCGACGAAGCTGGGCGGATGCTGCCCGCATACGCGCCGTTCGCGGGACTCTCGACGACAGAGCTCGCGCAGCCGGTGATCGACTCGCTCGAGCAGCGCGGGCTGCTTGTCGAGGCCGGCACGATCGTCCACCGCTACCCGATCTGCTGGCGCTGCAAGACGCCGCTCGTGTTCCGCGTCGTCGACGACTGGTTCATCTCCGCGCAGGAGATCCGTCAGCCGATGCTCGACGCGAACGCGACCGTCGAATGGACGCCGCCTCAGTACAAGAAGCGCATGGACGACTGGCTGCGCAACATGGGCGACTGGAACATCTCGCGCAAGCGCTACTTCGGACTGCCGCTTCCGTTCTATCCCTGCGAGTGCGGCCACTTGAACGTGATCGGGTCGAAGGCCGAGCTCGAAGAGCGCGCGATCTCAGGGCTCGACCAGCTCGAAGAGCTGCACAGGCCGTGGATCGATGCGGTGAGGATCGCCTGCGAACAGTGCGATGCCGTCCTCGAGCGCATCCCCGAGGTCGGAGACGCGTGGCTCGACGCAGGCATCGTCCACTTCTCGACGCTCGGCTGGCAGAGCGAGACCTACGTGCCCGAAGGGAACGCGACAGGCTCCGCGCGCGGGCTGACGACGGCCGACCTGCCGGACCACGCCTACTGGGAGAAGTGGTTTCCGGCCGACTGGATCTCCGAGATGCGCGAGCAGATCCGGCTCTGGTTCTACTCCCAGAGCTTCATGGCGGTCGCGCTCGTCGGGCGCTCGCCGTACAAGCAGGTGCTCACGTACGAGAAGGTCTACGACGAGCACGGCCACCCGATGCACAAGTCCGCCGGCAACGCGATCGAGCTCGACGACGCGCTCGAGCGAATGGGTGCAGACGTCATGCGTTGGCTCTACTGCGCGCAGACACCGAGCGAGCCGCTGAGGTTCGGCTATGGAGTCGCGGACGACGTCAAGCGGCGCTTTCTCACCTTCTGGAACTCGGTGTCGTTCTTCGTCGACTACGCGAACATCGCCGGCTTCACGCCGTCATGGCCCTTGCAAGAGCCGGATGCCGCAACGCCGCTCGATCGGTGGCTGCTCGAGCGAACGAATGCGTTCGTCCGCGAGTGCGAGACGGCCTACGAGGCCTTCGACACGGTGACGGTCATGCGCGCCTACGAGGCGTACACGGACGATCTTTCGAACTGGTACATCCGCCGCTCGCGCCGCCGCTTTTGGGACGAAGAGCACGCAGCGTTCGCGGCGCTCTGGTACGCACTCGTCCAGACGCTGCGCGTGCTGTCGCCGATCATGCCGTTCGTCACCGACCACCTTTGGCGGAACCTCGTGCATGGCGGTCCGGAGTCGGTGCATCTCGCCGGGTGGCCCGAAGTCGGTGAACCCGATCGCGCACTGCTCGACGAGATCGCCGAGGTGCGTGCGGTTGTCGAGCTCGGCCGGCGCGCGCGCGACGCACAGAACATCCGCCTCCGCCAACCGCTTCGCCGGCTGTTCGTTTCCGGTGCGCGGTACGCGCAGACACACGTCGACGAGCTTCGCGACGAGTTGCGCGTCAAGGACGTCGAGCTTCTCGACTCGGCGCCGATGCAGGTCACGTACAAGCCGAACCTGCGCACGCTCGGGCCGCGGCTCGGCAAGGATCTGCCGGCGGTCCGCGAAGCGCTTGCGCGCGGCGACTTTGAAGAGCTCTCCCCCGGATCAGTCCGTGCAGCGGGTCATGAGCTCTCCGGCGACGACCTGCTCGTCGAGCGCGCCGAGGCGCCCGGCTGGACGCACGACGGCACGCTGTCGGTCGGGATTGATCTCACACTCGACGACGAGCTCCTGCTCGAAGGGCGCGTATTCGACCTGATCCACCAGGTCAACTCGATGCGGAAGAGCGCAGGGCTCGAGCTCACCGACCGGATCGTCCTCACGCTGCCGCGCGATCTCGAAGACCTCCTCAGTTACGAGCAGCGGATCAAAGACGAAGTGCTCGCGGTCGAGATCCGGCTCGACGGCGTGCCCGCGCCGCAGATCACGAAGGCGTAAGGCTCGTCCCCGTCGCTCGTAGCTTCGCCAGCAGCTCGTCGGCGACCAGCGTCCCCGGTTCGAGTTGCTCCGCGGCGGCTCGACGGCCGAGCGACTGGAGCAGCTCGTTCACAGGCGTCGGCACTCCGTGCGTCCGGCCGAGCAGGACGATCTCGCCGTTCAGGTAGTCGGTCTCGACGTTGCCGCTACGACGCACGAGGCTTTGTCGCGTCGAGCTGCCGACGCGTGACCGGCCCGCGACCTCTCGCATCTGAAGCAGATCGCCTCGCCGCTCCGCGTCTTCGTCGAGTCCGACGTACGCGATCCCGGCGGCTTGCAGGACGCGTTCGCCCTCCGCACGCCCTAGCGACATGAGCTCGCGTCGTCCGCTGCCTTCTGCGCAAGCCGCCTCGACGATGTTGGCGAGATTCGACAGCAGCTTGCCGTACTTCCATCGCATGATGTCCGGCCGCGGCTCGGAGACGCACGCTGCCTTCGTGAGCGCAGCGGCGATCGCTTCACCGGACGCGTCGAGACCTTCGGGAAAGCGTCCGAGGTCGAAGATGCCTGTCACGGGGGCCGACTGCGCGGCGACCACACCGGGCTCGAGATGCTCGGCCGGGCACATCACGCACACGCCGTAGACGTTCGCAAAGCGCCGCAGCGCGATGCGCTCGTTCGCGACCGCGTTCTGCATGCAGACGACGCGCGTGGAAGGTGGTGCCGCGAAGGCCAGCGCGTCGAGCGCAGCGGGCGTGTGTTGAGACTTCATCGCGAGGAGCACGATGTCGTCGGCTGCGATCGCTGCTTCGGCAGGCGAGCCGACTGCCGGAAGCGACAGCGTCTGTGTCCCGTCAGGCGACTCGAACTGCAGCCCATGTGCGCGGATCGCCTCGAAGTGCGCGCCGCGCGCTATCAGTGTCACGTCGAACCCGGCGATCGCGAGCCGTGCGCCGACGACGCCTCCGATTGCGCCTGCGCCGTAGACGACGAACCGCACGCCGCGACCGTACACGCGCATAGGATCGGCCGGTGCCGTCACCGAGGCTCTATCTCTTCGACAGCGGCACGCTCACAGCCGGCGGCCTCGAAGTGCCGGTTCCGTTCTTCCTCATCCGCCATCCGGACGGAGACGTGATCGTCGACGGCGGCAACCCGCTCGTCGTCGCGCGCGACCCGGCCTCACATTGGGGACCGCTGGCCGAGATCTTCGCCGTGAACATGAGCGAGGAGCAGCACTGCGCGGCTCAGCTCGAACGGCTCGGCGTCGATGCGGCGTCGGTTCGCTACGTGCTCCAGACACACCTTCACATCGACCACACCGGTGCGCTCGGGCACTTTCCGGCTGCGTCGGTCCTCGTTCACCGTCGCGAGCTCGACGCGGCGCGCGCTGCACCAGTGCCGTTGGGCGACGGCTACGTCCGCGCAGACGTCGACCAGCCCGGGCTCGACTGGCAGCCGATCGAGGATGGCCACGACGTCTTCGGCGACGGTTCGGTGCGCACGGTCTTCACGCCGGGTCACTCCGCCGGGCACCAGTCGATCCAGCTCACACTTGCGGAAACCGGAACCGTGCTCTTGACCGGAGACGCGTCCGACACGCGGCGTCAGTTCGACGGCCACGACCGGCCGCGGGTGCTCTTCTCGCGCGAAGAAGCGAACGCCTCGCTCGAGCGCCTGCGTCCGCTCGCTGCCGAGACGGGCGCGCTCGTCATCCCCGGCCACGACCCGGTCGAATGGGCGCGCTTGAAGAAGGCGCCGGAGTTCTACGCGTAGCGCGGGTCGCGCTGCCGCGTGCGGATCTCGACCGGAAGCCGGAAGACGACGTCCTCGTAGACGCTCCGGAATGCGGAGATGTCCGTCACCCCGCGAGCTCGGAACCAGTCGCACACGCGTGTAACGAGGCGCTCGGGTACAGACGCGCCCGACGTCAAGCCGACGGCCTCCGTGTCTTCGAGCCACGCCTCGTCGATCCCGCTCTCGTCGTCGATCAGGTGCGACTCGACGCCCGCGGCGCGGGCGACTTCGACGAGCCGCTTCGAGTTCGAGCTGTTCTGCGAGCCGATCACGAGCAGGAGGTCCACCTGTCCCAGGAGCTCCTTCACCGCCCACTGCCGGTTCGAAGTCGCGTAGCAGATGTCCTCGCGCTGTGGCTCGCGAATCGACGGCCAACGTCGCTTCAGCACGTCGATGATCTCGCGCGTCTCGTCGACTGAGAGCGTTGTTTGCGTGACGAACGCGAGCGGCGTGCTCGGCGGCACGTCGAGCTGTTCCGCCTCGGCGACCGACTGCACCAGGACGATCGAGTCCGGCGCCTCGCCCATCGTTCCTCGGACCTCTTCGTGGCCTTCGTGGCCGACGAGGATCACGAGGCACCCATCGGCGGCGAAGCGGCGGGCTTGCGCATGAACCTTGGTCACGAGCGGGCACGTCGCGTCGATCGTGTTCAGCGACCGCATCGCGGCGGCCTCGCGCACCGCCGGCGCGACGCCGTGGGCGGAGAAGACGACGGTCTCGCCCTCCGGAACGTCGTGTTCGCTGTCCACGAAGATCGCGCCGCGCTCCTCGAGCTCGCGGACGACGTGCGCGTTGTGGACGATCTGCTTCCGAACGTAGACGGGCTTGCCGTACATCGCGAGCGCACGTTCGACGGTCTCGACCGCGCGCTCGACCCCAGCGCAAAAACCCCGGGGCGAGGCGAGTAGCACTCGCTTCACCACTTTCGCGATGGTACCGACGCCTCGGCGCGCCTAGTTTCTGAAGGGCCAACCGCCGGCCAATGAGACCGGCCAATGAGACCGGCCGATGAGACGAGCCGGAGCCGCAGTTCCGGCCGGAATAGAAAGAGCCCGCTGCTCGGGGGGTCGGCGCAGCGGGCTCTTCCAGAGTGCTCACCGCGGGTTATGTGTCAGGCCAGATACGCCCCACGGCTCGCATCGCCCAGTGGTGGTGACGCTATCCCGCTCGCCTCCTCCGAGCAATGGGCCGGTCGGCCTATCTTTACGAGCGGCAGGGATCACGTTTTCCCTCTGGAAAATCGGCCAGGTCGGCGGGCGCATCGGCTCCTTATCATTCTTTGCCCCAGTGAGCGCTACGTGAGTGATTCAACGCGCGCAATTGTCTTCAACGCGATCCCGCTGCTCCTTGTGGCAGCGACGTATCTCGCCGTGGCCGCGTCTCTGGCGCCGACCCTCTGGCACGAGCGCGCTCGAACGACGCTCGTAGACCTCGTTCCGGCGCTGACGTTTCCGGCCTACGCGATCGCGGCGTTGATCTGGGGGATCGTGACGCTCATCGACGGGCGCCCGCTCGCCGGCCACGTGTGGGCTTCGCTCGTCGGCCTCGTTCTCGCGCTCGTGCCCCCGGTGCTCGTTGCGTTGCGCTGGCGAGAACGCCGCCTGCTCGCGGCGGGCCCGTTGCTCGCGCGGGTGGCTGAGGAGCGGCGGTCGCTGCGAGACCGTGAGCTCGAAGCGAGCTCACGCCTCTCGAACGCGCTCGCGCGGACCGAGCGTGTCGACGACGTCGCTCGCGCGTTCTTGCGTGAGGTGCTCGATCTGTTCCGCGTGGGCTTCGCCGGTCTCGCGCTCGTCTCGGACGACGGCCGCGAAGCGCGTGGCCTGCTCGCGATCCGGGCGGGCAAGGAGTGGGCCTGGTGGCAGGAGATGGTCGTCGACCTCGAGCGGGAGCCTTCCGGGATCGCGAGCGCCGTCTACGAGGCCTCGCCGCTCGGCGTCTACGACCTCGCCTCGTCACCGCGCATCAGCGCTCGCCTCGCCGAGGCAGTCGGCGCGAAGAGCGCCGCGTTCGTTCCGCTCGTTGCCGGCGAGCAGGTCATCGCGGTCCTGTCGATCGCGACGCTCGACGAGCTCCGCGCGTTCTCCGGCGAGGAGCTCTCGCTCCTCCAGGCGCTCGCCTCCGAGGCCGCAACCGCCCTCGACCGCGCGCGGTCAGCGACGGCACTGAGCCAGGCGCTCGAGCGGGAACGTCTCGTGGCTTCGATCGGCCGAAGGCTTCGCTCCCACCTCGATCTCGACGCGATCCTCCGCGTCGCGGTCGAGGACACGGCCCGCGCGCTCGGCGTCGCGCGGTGCTTCGTGCGGGTGGGGGCTCTCGGCGAGGACATGCCGGTTGCCGCCGAATGGCGCGAGCCGGGCCTCCGACCGATCGTCGAAGTCACATCCTCGCTGCCGGTGTCGAACGTCGCCGCCCGCGACCGCCGCACGGTCACGATTGCGAACGTCGAGGACGCCGAGGAGCTCGCCGATCCGACACTTGGGAGCCGCGAGGCGCTCGTCCAGCTCGGGACGCGAGCCGCTCTCGCGACGCCGATCGTCGTCGGCGACCGGCTGATCGGCGTCTTCGCCGTCCATCGGACGCATCCGGGCGAATGGTTCGCGAACGACGTGCTCCTCGTCGAGTCCGTCGCGCACGAGGTCGGGCTCGCACTTCACGTGACGCGCCTTCTGGAAGAGAACCGCGATCGGATCGAGCGGCAAAGCGCGCTCCTTCGGGCCGCGCAGGTGCTGACCGGCGAGCTCGAGCTCGGAACGGTCCTCGAGCGGCTCGTCGACCAGCTCGCCGACCTCATCGGTGCGGACGCGGCAGATTGCTACCTCTACGACTCGGCGCGCGGCGTTCTGCGCTGCGCTGCCGTGCGGGGATTGCCGGATGATCTCGTCGGGTTCGAGTTCCCGCTCGGCAAAGGACTCGCGACCCCCGCAATCGCCGACGGCCGGCCCGTGATCTCCGCCGACTACGACCAGCTCGGCGAGCCGGTCCCGCATGAGGCGTACCAGGAGTTCTCGACCGCAGCGATCGCGCCGATGCGTTGGAACGACGAGGTTCAAGGAGTCCTCGGCGTCGGCCGGCGCGGCGACCGGCCTTTCGACCGCGCAGACGGAGAGGCTCTCGAGGTCTTCGCCGGCCTTGCGTCGCTCGCGCTTCAGAACGCGGAGACGTTCGCGCAGAGCTCGCGGCAGGCGCGCGTGCAGCGAGGCTTCTACCGAATCGCGTCTGTGCTCGGGCAGTCGCTGTCGAGGCAGGCGACACTCGCCGCGGTCGCGCAGGCGGCGACGGAAGCCCTCGGCGGCAAGTTCGGCGCTGTGCTGATGCCGAACGCGGGCCGGCTCGAGCTTGCCGGCGCTCACGAGCTGCCTTCGTCGCTTTCGCAGTTCTTCGAAGGCGGCGCGCCGGAGACCGGTGCGCTCGCAAAAGCCGCTGCCGAGCAGCGCGTGCTCGCCGCTCCGCTTGTGCTCGAGGACGACCGGTTCACACCGGAGTGGCGCACGCTCGCAGCCGAGATTCCATACGCATCGCTGCTGTCCGTACCGGTCGAGGTGCCCCGGCGCGCCGGCGGCGGGCTCGTGCTCGTCTTCTTCAAGGCGCCGCGCTTTTTCACCGACGACGACCTCGATCTCGCGCGCCATCTCGCGGATGCCGCGCGCGGCGCGCTCGAACGGAGCGACCTCTACGAGGCGGAGCGGTCGTCGCGAACGTTGGCGCAGCAGCTCGCGCGTACCGGAAGCCTCCTTGCGACGGAGCTCGATCCTGCGGCCGTGCTCGACGAGGTCGTGCAAGAGGCGCCGTCGCTCCTCCGTGCTGACGCCTGCGCGATCCGTGTGCTCGAGGGCGACGAGCTCGTCGTCAGCGCCGCCGAAGGCCCCGGCGCGCGCGAGGCGGTGGGCGCCCGCAGCGCCGCCGACACGGGTCCGTCAGGCGACGTGATCCAGACGAGGTCGCCTGTCACCGCCGACGCGTCGCAAGACGAGTTGCGTCTCCGTGAGCGCGACCCGATGCTCGCGGCAGGCCACTCGTGCTACCTCGGGGTTCCGCTCGTCGGACCAGAGGGCGCGCTTCACGGTGTCCTTGCCGTGTACGCGCGCGGGCCGCGCGAGTGGCGGCCGGAAGAGGTCGAGGCGCTGCGCGCGCTCGCGGCGAACACGTCGGCCGCGCTTTCGAACGCCGAGCTCTATCAGCGCGTCGCGTTGGAGAAGGAGCGGAGCTTCGCAATCCTCGCCAACATCGCGGACGGGATCGTCGCGATCGACCGCGACGCGCGCGTCGTCCTCTGGAACGCGGCAGCGGAGAGGATCACCGGAATTCCCGCGGAAGAGGCGCTCGGACGAACGACGGCCGAGGCTCTGCAGCGCACGCTCGAATCGGAGGGCGAGACGATCGCCGGCGACCGGCTCGTCTCGATCCAGCGTGACGGAGACGAAGTGTGGCTCTCGCTCACCGAAGCGGTGATGCGCGATCCTGCGGGCGTGGTTGCGGGCCGCATCTTCGCGTTCCGCGACATCTCGACGGACCGGCTTGTCGAGCAGATGAAGTCCGACTTCGTCTCCGCTGTGTCGCACGAGCTGCGAACGCCGCTGACCTCGATCTACGGCTTTGCGGAGACGCTGCTCCGCGAAGACGTGCGCTTCGGCGAGGAGGAGCGGCGGATCTTCCTCGGGTACATCGCGTCGGAGTCGCAACGATTGACGTCCATCGTCGACGCGCTTCTCAACGTTGCACGCCTCGACACCGGCGACCTTCAAGTCAGCCTCGCGCCGACCGACGTCGGCGCCGTGGTGTCTGAGGTCGTCGCGGATGCCGACTCGGACGGCCACGAGTTCGTCCTCGACCTTCCGGACGAGCCGCTTGCGGCTGAGGCAGACCGTGAGAAGCTTCGTCAGGTGTTCACGATCCTCGTCGACAACGCGAT
This sequence comes from Actinomycetota bacterium, assembly GCA_046734795.1. Taxonomy (GTDB): domain Bacteria; phylum Actinomycetota; class Thermoleophilia; order Gaiellales; family Gaiellaceae; genus JBKPRX01. The sequence continues at coordinate 1,748 of JBKPRX010000067.1, read as the reverse complement.
CAAGTATTCGCCCGCGGGTGCGCGCGTTCTCGTCGGCGGGGCTCGAAAGACGGAGACCGTCGAGATCCGCGTCGTCGACGAAGGTCCCGGCATCCCCCAATCCGAGCAGGAGCGGATCTTCCGAAAGTTCTATCGCGGTGACGCTGCCGGACGGCTGGGCGCGGCAGGCGGCACCGGTCTCGGTCTCTTCATCGCGCAGGGTCTCGTTGCGGCGATGGGCGGTCGCATCTGGGTGACGTCCAACGAAAGCCGCGGCTCGAGCTTCGGTGTGGAGTTGCCCCTTGCGACCGATCAGCTTCGTGGTCGTGAGACTGCGGCAAGGAGAGCATGAGGTGGCCGCCGAAGAAGACGCTCTGAAGATCTTGGTCATCGACGACGAGGCGCCGATCCGTCTCCTTTGCCGCGTCAACCTCGAAGCGGAGGGGATGCAGGTGCTCGAAGCCGCCGACGGTCCGAGCGGTCTCGAGCAGGCGCGCGAGCGCCAACCCGACGTCGTCCTTCTCGACGTGATGATGCCGGGGCTCGACGGCTGGCGGGTCGCCGAGGAGCTGCTCGGCGACGAACGCACCCAGGACATTCCGATCATCTTCCTCACGGCGCGCGCCGAGTTTCGCGACCGCGCGCGAGGCCTCGACATCGGCGGCGTCGACTACGTCACGAAGCCGTTCAACCCGCTCGAGCTCGCACCGCTCGTGCGCGGACTCCTCGCGCGGATCGACCGCGGCGAACGCGACGAGCTGCGTGGCGAAAAGCTCGCCGAGCTCCGCGCGTTGATGGAAGGCGACTAGCCTCAGCGCGCAGACTGCGCCAGAGCCACGCCGGTGATGACGACGGCGGCGCCGACGAGCTGAACGGCCGCGAGCGTCTCGCCGAGCCAGACCCATGCGACGAACGTCGCGACCACCGGCTCGAGCATCGCAACGATTGCAGCACGCGTCGCGCGAATGTGATTCAGCGAGCCAACGATCAGCAGAAACGGCACGATCGTGCCGAGGACGATTACCCAGGCGACAAGCAGGGCGACCGGCACGTGCACGTCGTCGAGCCGTCCGAAGAGGGATGTCGTGTCGGTGATCTCTCCGCCCGGATAGCTCCACCACGGCAGCACGAGCGTCCAGAAGAGCGTCGCGAACGCAAACCCCCACGCAAGCAGCGAGACAGTTCCGCGTTCCTTCAAACCGTGCTCGGCCATCAGGAGATAGAACGCGAAGGTCACCATCGACCCCGCCGCCGCAAGCAGGCCGACACTGTCGAACACGATTCCTTGCCACGGACGGAGCACGAGCACGAGCCCGCTCAGTGAGAGTGCGAGCGCGAGCCAGACGCGGTGGCGCACGTGCTCGCGGAGGACGAAGAACGCAAACAGCGCGACGAGGACGGGCGCGACGTACTGGATCACGAGCGCGATCCCGACGGGCAACCGCCCGATCGCGACGAAGTACGTCCATTGGACGAGCGCGACGCCGCCGATCCCGAACGCCATCAGAAACGGCAGCTCGCGCCGCTCGACCCGGAGCTCGGTACGCCGCGTCAGCAGCGCGAGCGCGAGTAACCCAACGAAGGCGCCGGCGCAGCGCACCTGCGTCAGGCGATCCGCGGCGAGACCGGAGTTGATCGCCGTCTTCGCCACGCTGCCGTTGATGCCGAAAAGCGCCGCGGCCGCCGCGGCCATGGCATACCCGAGGACCGGACGCCGATCGACGGGCGCCCGCTCGCCGTGGACGATCAGCTCCGCCATCCCCGCGCGA
>JBKPRX010000066.1:0-8473 GCA_046734795.1 Actinomycetota bacterium | reverse complement strand
GAGCGGTGCCGTTCCGTACGAGCGACAAGATCTCCTCGCCGACGAGCTCGAGCGCACCTCGCGTGCCTGCGCCTTCGAAGAAGCGAATCGCGCCGTCGATCGACGGCGGCTCGGGCGCGTGATCCGCGAAGAGCGCGCGCTCGAGGTGCGCGAGCGCGGGTTGGGCCACCTCCGCGTACCGCGGCGGCAGCTCTTCGATCCGGCCGCCGGCGAGCGCGCCGAGATCTTCGGCTGTCCGACGAAGCGACTCGAAGACCGGCCGCCCCGGCTCGTACGGAAGCGAGACGGTGACCTCCGCGCGAGCCGACAACGCTTCGAGGAGCGACCACTCGGCGCCGGTCAGATCCTCGAAGCCGTAGGCGAAGACCGGCTCGCCGGCCCACGCATCGAGCTCGTGGCGGAGTCGCTCGACGGCAGCGCGGCGTTCGAGGTCGCGGTCCCACACACCGACGCGATCGAGCTCGACGCGATAGGCCTGGTAGAGAAGCGCGAGGTCACCGTCGAGCGCCTCCGCTTCGAGGAGGCTTGACTCGAGCTCGGAGACTGCCGCGGCCAGCGTCTCCGCAAAGCCGGCGAGCTCAGCCGATGCGGAGACGCCGTTCAGGCTCGGCCGCGACGCGGCAACGGCGGCGCGGATCGCGAAGGCGCGCTGAGCTTCCGACAGCACAGGTCGCGCGGTCGCGCTCGCCTGCGCGAGTCGCCGGAAGACGTCGTCGAATGTTCCGATCGTCCCGCCGAGAAGTGCACCGCAACGCGCGAGGAGCTCACGCTCGACGCGGTCGACGTCCGACCGGTTCGGCACGATCAACACGGGGTCGCGAACAGGCGATGCCGCGACGGCGGCGAGGTACCGCTCGAGGAGCAGCGTGACCTTGCCCGCGTTGGCAGGCCCGACGAGCAGGCTCAGACCCACAGGGCCCCGAATCCCATGGGCAGGCTGACGCATCCCTCGCGGCCGCGCATCCAGAGTCATCGTAGAGCGTCGGTCCGACGCCCCCTAGGTCCGCGAAGGAGCGAAGTGCGCTAGGCGGCAGCGGCCTTCGGCCGGCGGCCGCGGCGAGCGACTGCCCGGCCGGGGAGGTTCCCCGCGCAGGGATCGCAGAGGTCGGCTTGCTTGGCGCCACGACGAGCATCCGAATACGTGACGCGCATCGTCGCGCCCTTCGCTTCTTCGACCTCCTTGCCACAGTTGTCGCAGACGAGCACAGTCTTTCGAGCCACGGGTTCCCTCCCTGTTGCCGCGTGAGTTACGTCAAAGCATAGGCCAAGATTTCGGAAACTAGGCTGCCGCGCGCGCACGCCGAATGCGCGCCGAGCGAAGCAGGCTCAGGAGCGCGGTTTCCTCAGGAGAAAGGCCGATATCTCGCGCGCGAACGACGCGCAAATGCCGCGGCCGGAAATCGTCGAGCGTTCGGCCCTCGAGATACTGATCCACTACCGCCGGACTGACGTACGACGCCCGTGCAACAGCCGGCGTATTTCCGAGCTGCTCGGCTACCCGTCGCATAACCGCGCTGACAGATCGTTTGGCTGCGGTCGGCGTCTCCGGATATCCCTCCCGTGCTGCTCGCTCCGCAAGGAAGACCGCGGCGACGAGCGTCCCACCCCACGTCCGGAAGTCCTTTGCGGTGAACTCAGGACCGAGATGCAGCTTGACGTAGTCGTTCAGCCGACGGGACGTGAGACTGACGAGGCGATCTTCGGAGCGGTAGCGAAAGACGCGACTGCCGCCCGGAAGAGCCAGGAGTCCACGCAGCGCAACCGCGAGCTCGTCGTCGACGAGCGTCGTGCGAACGCGCGCCCGTCCCTTCGTCGGAAAAGAAAGAACAATGCGCTGGCCACGCACGCTGACGTGGCGCCGCGTCAGCGTGGTAATGCCGTAGGTCTTGGACTCGCGCGCGTAGCGGTCGTTGCCGACCCGGAACCAGCCTTGGTCGATGAGTCGAAGCGCGATCGCGCACACTCGTTCTGCGTCCACATCGTCGTTGTCCATGTGCTCGGCCATCGCCTGCCGCAACTCCGGCAGCCGCTCGCCAAACCGGATCAACCGCTCGAACTTCGCTTCGTCTTGGGCGGCGCGAAAAGACGGGTGGTAAAGGTATTGCCGCCGGCCGGCGCGATCGAAGCCGGTCGCCTGGAGCTTCGCCGTCGGCCGCGGCGAGATCCAAACCTCCTTCCACGCGGGCGGGATCGCAAGCGCTTGCAGGCGCTCGATCGTCTTTGCGTCGGTGAGCTCACGACCGCGCTGGTCGTAGTAGCGAAAGCCGCGCTTGACCGACCCCTTTCGGGACCAACCGAGACCCCGTCCCATCAGCCACGTGCTCTCCGCCGCGGCGAGAAGCTAATCCAAGGCTAGAACGCAGCTGCCGCGGGAAGCTCGCCGAGCACCCCGGCCGACCAGACCTCGACGAACGCCGCCGCGATCTCCGGGTCGAACTGGGTGCCGGCGCACCGCTCGATCTCGTCGAGCGCCCGGTCGACGCTGAGTGAGCGCCGGTACGGCCGCGCGGACGTCATGGCGTCGAAAGCGTCGGCGACCGCGAGGACGCGCCCCTCGATCGGAATCTCGTGGCCGCGCTTGCCGGTCGGATAGCCGCCGCCGTCCCAGCGTTCGTGGTGGTAGAGGACGTACGGAAGCGCCACTTCTGCGTTCCCAAGCTCCTGGAGCAGCTCGGCGCCGGCCGCGGGATGCCGCTGCATCTCGATGCGCTCCTCCGGCGTGAGCGGCGCGCGCTTGTTGATGATCCTCGCCGACACCGCAACCTTCCCGATGTCGTGCAGCGGGGCGGCGAACCGCAGCTCGGACAGCCGCTCGTCAGACCAGCCGAGACGGATGGCAACGGCTTCCGCAAGTGCCGCAACGCGCTCGCCGTGTCCCCGGGTCCGGTCTCGTCGCTCGAGCGCGCGTGAGATCTCGACGAGCATCTTTTGCTTCGTTCAAGACGCCGGCTGCTTCTCCTTTACGAAGAGAGGCGTCCGGATGTGCGCCGACGGCGCGTACCCCACCGAGTTCGGCAGACGCTCGATCGGCGCGCCGAGTGTCAGGAGATGATCGATCGCGACCTCGGCCAGCAGCGGCGCGAGCCGATGCGCGGGGCACGCGTGTGCACCGGCTCCGAACTCGAGGTACTGCCGGTTTGCGCGGTGGATGTCGAAGCGGTCAGGGTCCTCGTTCAGCGCAGGGTCGCGGTTCGCAGCGGCGATCAGCACGATGACCCGGTCTCCTTCACGCATCGGCTGACCGGCAATCACGGTGTCGCGTGCAAGGAAGCGGATCGTGCTGTTCGTCGTGGGGTCACACCGCACGACCTCTTGAACGAGCGCGCGCAGAAGGCTGCGATCGGCCTCGACGTCGCCGAGCAGCTTCGGATCGCGCGCGAGCGCCAGAAGCGTGAGGCCGATCAACGAAGCCACAGCCGCGAAGCCCTGGATCAAGAGGCCGACCGAGTTCGCGACGATCTGTTCCCGCGAGCAGCCGGCGGCACGGCCTTCCTCGATGAGCGACGCGAGCAGGGGGCCTTGCGACGCCGGGCTGTCCGCGAGCTTGCCCATGAGGTCGAGAAGTGCGGCTGCGCCGCGGTCGCCTTCCTCGAGCAGCGCGGGGCTCGGCGCGGGAACGCCGGTCGCGGCGCTTGCCGCTGCGGCGCCGTACGCGCGGAGCCAGACGATGACGTCGGCAAGCCGCTCGTCTTGAATGCCGAGGAGCCGTGCGAGTGCCTGGACCGGCAGCGCGAACGCGAACTCCGTCACCCACGATTCGTCCACGTCGTCGCCGAGCTCGCGCTCGAGCTCCTGCGCGCGAGCCCGCGCAAGATCAGCGGCGCGTTCGAGATCGAGCCGCGCCAGCGCCGACACGATCGGACGCTTCAGCCTGTCGTGCGCCTCGCCGTCGGTGAGGCGGACGAGGCGACCGAAGAGCGCCGCGGTCGCTCCGCCGCCGAGACCACGCGGCACGCGTTCGGTGACGGGCCGCGTGTAGCACGCGCTGCTTTCGAGCACTTCGCGAACCGCGGCGGCGCTCGCGACGACCCAGCAGTCGTTCCGCTCGTCGCGGAAGACCGGCTCTTCGCGCGCGAGCCGCGCGTAGAACGGGTATGGATTTGGATGCGCCGGCGCGGCCCGCACGTGAGCGGGCTCTTCGACGCTACGCGGCGACGTTTGCATGTGCTCGCGCGAAGAGATCGTCGATGGTTGCGAACGGAACCGCTTTGCGTGCGAACTCGAACGTGCCGAGCTCGTGCAGCTCGCGGGCCGCGTCGATGAAGGCACCGAAGGCGGTGCGCGCCAGGGTGCTGCCGAGGCTGATGCGTCGAACGCCGAGCGCGTCGAGCTCAGACAACGACAGCAGCAGGTCGTTGACACCCATCACGACGTTGACCGGACGGTCGACGGCGTCGCAAACCGCGCGGATCGCGGCGGCGTCCGGCAAGCCGGGCGCATACACGACGTCTGCGCCGGCTTCCGCGTACGCCTGCAACCGACGAATCACGTCGTCGAGATCGGGGCGACCGACGAGGTAGCTCTCACAGCGAGCGGTCAGCGTGAACTCGAACGGCAAGCTGCGCGCCGCCTCAGCCGCCGTACGCACACGCTCGACCGAAAGGTCGAGCGGAAAGAGCGAGGGCTCGTCGGGGTCGTACGGTCGGTCCTCGATCGAGCCGCCGACGGCGCCGCATGCCGCCGCAGCGACGATCGTCTCCGCCGCGGCGTCGGGGTCGCGGGAGTAGCAGTCTTGAAGATCTGCGCTGACGGGCAGCGACGACGACTCCGCGATCGCAGCGACGTGTGCGAGCATCGCTTCGCGGTCGCTGCCTGAGTCGGGATGGCCGGCCGCGAATGCAAAGCCGGCGCTCGTCGTCGCAAGCGCTTGGAAGCCGAGCTGCTCGAGGATCCGGGCGGTGCCGGTGTCCCACGGGTTCGGGATGATGAATGCGTGCGGTGCGCGGTGCAGTTCCGCGAACCGCTCTCCCTTTGCGTGTTGATGGTTCATGTCGCCACCCTACGGCGGCCTGCGTCATTCGTCTAATGCATCTTCCTTGCACTTGCCATGCAAGTTGTGCATGCTTCCTCGGATGGATACGGAGGTTTTGCGAACGTTCGCGAGCGTTGCGGAATCGGGGACCGTCACAGCCGCGACCCGCGTCCTCCACTGCTCGCAGCCTGCGATCAGCCGGCGCCTGGCGCAGCTCGAAGCGGCCGTCGGCGCGCCGCTCTTCGAGCGAACGTCCTCGGGAATGCGACTGACGGCGGCAGGGCAGGCGCTCCTGCCGTTTGCCGAGGCCGCGCTCGCTGCGATCGGTGACGGGCTGGAGGCGGTACGGAGCGTTCGCGACGAGCCGACCGGCCCGGTCACAGTCGCGCTCGTCGGAACGCTCGCAGGAACGTGGTTGACGGAAGCAGCCCGCTCCGTCGCCGCGCGCCACCCTGACGTGAACCTGCGCTTACGCACGGGAACGAGCCTCGAGGTGGCGGAGCTCGTCCGTCGTGGCGAGGCGACGATCGGGATCGGCTACGCGCGCGCCACCGATCCGCAACTCGTGAACGAAGATCTCTTCCAAGAACGGATGGTGATCGTCTGCGGACCGGATCATCCGTTCTCGGGCCGGCGCGTTCGCTCCATCCAGGAGCTGCGCGACGAGCGCTGGCTCGCCTTCCCCGACCGACGGCCCGGGCCGGAGCTCTCGGCGCGGCACGTGCACGGCGTGCTCGCGGCGGCGGGTGTTCCCGACGACGCGATCGTGACGATCGACAGCCTCACCGCGCAGAAGCGTCTCGTCGAAGCGCAATTCGGGATCGCCTTGATGCAGGAGAGCGCCGTGATCGAGGAGGTCGCGAACGGCACGTTGACGACGATTCGCACGCAGACGCCTGTGCTGACGATTCCCGTCGTCGTGACGTTCCGGAAGAACGCGTTCCTGAGTCATGCAGCGCGGACACTCCTCGACGAGCTGCGCCGCGAAGCCGCGCGTCACGCTAGAGGCGCTGCTCGATCCGGCGCCGCACGAAATGCGAAGCGACGAGGCTGAGGATGACGACCGCGACGACGGCCGCTCCGGCAAAGACGCCGTACTCCTCGATCGCCCGTTTCGCCGCCTCGCCTGCGAAATAGGCGGCGAGCCCGACACTCACAGCCCAGGCAACGCCGCCGACCATGTTCCAGAAGAGAAACCGCCACCATGGCATCTTCCCGAGCCCTGCCATCCACGCCGCTGTGAAACGCAGCACCGGCAGGAAGCGGCCGATGAACACGGTCTTGGCTCCGTGTCGTTGCATCACACGCTCGGTCGGCGGCAGAACACGATGCGCGTACTGGTTCAGCCAGCGCGAGCGCTCGAACAATCGCCGTCCGCCGAGGCGTCCGATTCCCCAGTAGCCGAGGTTGTCGCCGATGATCGCGGCGGCGGCTGTGATGGCTATGACCCACGCGATGTCGTAGTTGCCGTGGGCGGCGAGGATCCCGAACGTGATCAGCGTCGTCTCGCCCGGTAACGGAAGTCCGAACGACTCGAGCATCACGACGAGGAACAAAAGCGGCAGGCCGTGATGGGTGAAGAAGTGAACCACGTCGCGCCATCTTGCCGACGAACGGTTCATCGTTAGCCGCGCCGCCGCAGCGAATACAGTTTCGCCCGTGCAAATCGGAGTACCGAAGGAGACCGCGGCGGGCGAGTATCGCGTCGCGCTCGTGCCGGAAGCGGTGACGCGACTGAAGAACGCCGGCTTCGATGTCGTGATCGAGGCGGGTGCAGGTGCGGCGGCTTCGTTCCCCGACTCCAGCTACACGGAAGCGGGCGCGACGGTCGGCGATCCCTGGCAGGCCGACGCTGTCGTGAAGGTGCAGAAGCCGAGCGCCGAGGAGATCGCCCGGCTTCGAAACGGCTCCATGTTGGTCGCCTTCCTTCAGCCGCTGACCGATCCGGAAGGGCTCGAGCGGCTCGGTCGACAAGGCGTGACGGCATTCGCGATGGAGTCGATCCCGCGGATCACGCGCGCGCAGCCGATGGACGCGCTCTCGTCGCAGGCGAACGTCGGCGGCTACAAGGCCGCGATTGTCGCTGCCGAGCTTCTGCCCCGGTTCTTCCCGATGCTGATGACCGCGGCCGGGACGGTCGCGCCGGCGAAGGTGCTCGTCCTGGGCGCGGGCGTCGCGGGTCTGCAGGCGATCGCGACCGCGCGACGGCTCGGCGCAATCGTTACGGGCTTTGACGTTCGGCCTGTCGTGCGCGAGCAGATCGAGAGCCTCGGCGCGAACTGGCTCGACCTCGGTGTCGGCGGCGCAGAAGGTGAGGGCGGCTACGCGCGCGAGCTGACGGCGGAGGAGCAGCAGGCGCAACAGCGCGCGCTCGAGGAACGGATCTCGGAGTTCGACGTCGTGATCACGACGGCTGCGGTTCCGGGTCGACCGGCGCCGAAGCTCATCCCCGCATCGGCGGTCGAGGCGATGCGGCCGGGCTCGGTGATCGTCGACCTCGCGGCGGAGACGGGTGGCAACGCGGAGCTCACGGAGCCCGGCGAGGTCGTGACCAAGCACGACGTGACGATCGTCGGCACGACGAACTTGCCGAGCACGATGCCGTACCACGCGAGCCAGCTCTATGCGCGTAACGTCGTCGCGCTCTTGACGCACCTCGCGCCGGAGGGCGAGCTCGCTCTCGACTGGTCGGACGAGATCACGGCCGGCGCGTGCGTCGCCGGTAAACAGGAGGTGCCTGCGTGACGAAGTTCCTCAATCGGCACACGGTTGAGGCTCACCTGTGGCAGGTTCGCGGGTATCGTCGATCGCCGAGGGACGGCGGGTACGGCCCCCACCCTGGGTGGGGGTGGCGGGCGACCGCGGCAACGGACGTGGCTCGATGAGTCACTCGATGCTGCTCGTCTTCGAGGTCACGATCCTCGTGCTCGCGATCTTCCTGGGCATCGAGGTGATCTCGAAGGTGCCGACGCTTCTGCACACGCCGTTGATGTCGGGCACGAACGCGATCCACGGCATCGTGATCGTCGGCGCGATGATCGTGCTCGGCCTACCGGACAAGAGTACATTCACCTGGATCGTCGGATTCGTCGCGGTTGTGCTCGCGTCCGCGAACGTCGTCGGCGGTTTTGTCGTCACCGACCGGATGCTCGAGATGTTCAAGAAGCGCGAACGGCCGGCTGCGAAGCAGCCGGTCCGCGACAGCGGATCAGTGGAGACTGTCTCGGGCGAACCGAGCGGTTCCCCAGGTTCGGACGGCAAGGGCGCATGAGCCCGACGGTCGCAGCGCTGAGCACGAACGTCACGAATCTGCTGTACCTGATCACGATCGTGACGTTCATCCTCGCGTTGCGATTCCTGTCGAATCCGGCGCACGCGCGGCGCGGCAACCAGATCGGCGCCGCGGGAATGTTGGTCGCGATCGTCGTCACGTGGATCAACGTCGGCACCGAGAGCTGGTGGGCGATGGTGATCGCGATGACGATCGGCGGCGGCTTCGGT
>JBKPRX010000065.1:0-21366 GCA_046734795.1 Actinomycetota bacterium | reverse complement strand
TTTCGACGCGCGCCGCCCTCGCGGAAGTCGCGTGTGAGCCCGCAGTCGAGAACGCCGACACCGCTCCGACTGCGGCAAGCAGTCGAAACCACCCCTTCACCCAGACCCACGGTATGAGCCCGTGCAGAGCAAGTCATGGGCCGTTCGGCCCATCTTTCAAAGTCAGGAACGACGGCGGCCCGAAGGCTGCGACGGAGGGGCTTCGATAGCCTGGTCCGCGATGACCGGCGGCAACCGCGGAGCGGCGCAGACGACCGACGACGCAGCCGGTCGAAGCCGCGTCCGCGTGCAGCTCGCCGGCGGGCCGACGAACATCGACACGGGCGTCCCGGTGCTCGACCATCTGCTCGTTCGGCTCGCCGAGTCGGCGGGGTTCGGGCTCGCGCTCCAGGTCGAGCCAGGCGCAGCCGAGGTCGAGGTCGACCTTGCCGGCAGCGCCCTCGGCGAAGCGCTCGCCGGGCCGCTGCGAGCACCCGGCGCGACGGGTCATGCGTCGGCGTCGATGGTCGCCTCGGAAGCGCTCGCACACGTCGCCCTCGAACGCTCGGACGAGCCGCTCCTCGTCACGAACGTCGACCTGACGGCCGAGCGGATCGGCGGCCTCGCAACCGACCTCGTCGGCCGCTTCCTCGACCGGCTCACGACCGGCGCGCGCATCACGATGCACGTGCGGCTCCTGAACGGCAGTGATACTCAGCACGTGCTCGAGGCGATCTTCAAAGCGGTCGGCGTCGCGCTCGCCGATGCCTGCGAGGCGACCGCATGAGCGAAAAGCGCGTCGTCCGCACCGAGGCTGCACCCGCGCCGTTCCAGGGTGCGCCGTACTCGCAGGCGATCGTCGCGAACGGATTCGTCTTCGTGGCAGGCCAGCTTGCCTTCGAGCCGGGCTCGACCGAGATCGTCGGCGACACGATCGAAGAGCAGACCGAGCGCGTCTTCGCGAACCTCGGCGCAATCCTCGAAGCGGCCGGAAGCGGCCTCGACAAGCTCGTGAAAACGACCGTGTTCCTCGCGAACCTCGGCGACTTCCAAGGCATGAACGAGGTCTACGCCCGCCACGTGGGCGACCAGCCGCCGGCGCGCTCCACGATCGAGATCTCACGCCTTCCCCCGGGCGCGCTCGTCGAGATCGAGGCGATCGCTCACCTCTAACGGCGCGCGGCGCGAGAATGCGCCGGTGCAGAAGGTCGTCGAGGACTACGTTCGCGCGCTCGGGATCGACGCGTACCTCGTCGGCGGCGCCGTGCGCGACGAGCTCTTGGGGCGCGACTCGAAGGACGCGGACTTTCTCGTGCCGGGCGTCGACCAAGACGAGCTCCGGCGGTTGCTCGAGCCGCACGGACGAGTCGACCCGCTCGTCGTTGCCGACCAAGTCGTCGGCGTGCGGCTGCTGCCGCGCGATTCTGAAGTTCGGAAGGCGGCGCCAGCCGGCATCGAGTTCGCACCGCCGCGCGTCGAGCGCAGCACCGGTCCGGGACGGCACGACTTCGTCATCGTCACCGACTCGTCGATCTCGGTCGAGGACGACATGCGTCGCCGCGACTTCACGATCAACGCGATCGCGCGGAACCTGGCGACCGGTGCGCTGGTCGATCCGCTAGGCGGCGCCACCGATCTTCGAGCCGGTGTGCTTCGCACCGTCTCGCCGCGCAGCTTCGAAGAGGATCCGCTGCGCCTCGTGCGCGGGCTTCGGTTCGTCTCGCAGCTCGGCCTCAATCCGGACGAGCAGACGCTGCGCCAGCTGCGCGAGCACGCGTCCAGCGTCGGTCTCGTCTCCGCCGAACGGATCGGCGGCGGCCTCGCGGCAGACGGGATGGGCGAGCTGTCGAAGCTTCTGCTCGGCGCGGAGCCGCGGAAGGCGCTACGGCTCGCCCGCGACACCGGCGTCCTCACCGCGGTGCTGCCGGAGTTCGAGCCCGCGATCGGCTTCGACCAGGAGAGCCGTTACCACGACGAGACCGTCGACGAGCACACGTTTGCGGTCGTGCAGGCCGCGGCCGACGCAGATCTGAACCTCGCCGTTCGACTCGCCGCGGTCTTTCACGACCTCGGCAAGCCGCTGATGGCCTGGCGTGGAACCGACGGACGGCTGCACTACTACGCGAAGCCCGGTTTCGCCGCGCGAAGTCACGAGGAAGTCGGTGCCGAGCTCGCGGGCGAAGCCCTAACGCGCCTGCGCTATCCCAACGCTCTGCGTGCGCGCGTTCGGAAGATCGTCCGCTGGCACATGCTCGATCCGGGCCGGGGCGATGGGCTTCGCGCGCGACGTCTGCTCGCTCGGCACGGCGACGAGGTCGCGCTCGACATCGTCGACCACCGCCTCGCAGACGTGCGCGCGAAGCCGAGGACGGACAACGCCGCTCGCAAGCTCGAGGACTTCCGCCGCGTCGTCGAGCGCGAGCGCGCGAGCCCGCACCGCCTCGCGGATCTGGCGATCGGCGGCAACGATCTGCTCGCGCTCGGGTTCGAGCCCGGGCCGAAGCTCGGCGAGACGCTGCGGAAGCTCTTGCAGGCGGTAGTCGAGGATCCGTCGCGCAACACGCGCCAAGAACTGCTCGCGACGGCGTCTAAGCTGGTCAAGTGAGCGAGCTCGAGCTCCTCGAGTGGGACGCGCCGGGTCCCTATCGCGTCGTCTTCTCCACCCGCAGCGGCGGCGTGAGCGAAGGGCCGTTCGCTTCGCTGAACCTCGGCATTCGCACCGAAGACGAGCCTGCGCGCGTGGTGGTGAACCGGACGAAGCTCTGCGAAGCGGTCGGCATCGACCGTGACGGCGCGACGATGGCGTGGCAACGGCACGGCGCGCTCGTCCGGCGGGCAGAGCCGCGCGGCGTCGCGACGCCCGGCACCGTCTTCGATCATTGCGACGGCCTCTGGAGCGATGCGGCGGAGCAAGGCATGTTGCTTCTCACCGCCGACTGCCTGCCGGTCGCCGTGGCGCGCGCGGGCAGCGAACGCCCCGCGCTCGCGATCGTGCACGCGGGTTGGCGCGGCCTTCTCGCCGGCATCGTGGCCGCCGCGACGAGAGCGATCCGCGGAGGACGACTCGCCGCCGTGATCGGGCCTTCGATCGGCCCGTGCTGCTACGAGGTCGGCGACGAAGTCGCCGAGCCGTTTCGCGAGGCCTTCGGCGCCGACATCGTCCGGGGCAAGAACCTCGATCTCTGGACCGCTGCGGAGCGTGCGCTCCGCGCGGCCGGCGTCACCCGCGTCGACCGGATGGACATCTGCACGGCGTGCGAGCCGGCGCGGTTCTTCTCCCACCGGCGCGACGCGGGGCGGACCGGGCGGCAAGGTGTCATTGCAAGTGTCGTCGGCTGACGCGATCCGCGAGCGGTACGAGCGGATCAAGTCGGAGGTCGGCCCGCGCGTCACGGTCGTCGCGGCGACGAAGTACGTCACGGTCGAGGAGCTCGCGTTGCTCGTCGAAGCCGGCGTCGAGGTCGTCGGCGAGAACCGAGCACAAGACCTCGAGGCAAAGCACGCGGTCTACGGAGACGCGTTCCGCTGGCACTTCATCGGCCACCTTCAGAGCCGCAAGGCGAAGATCGTCAACCGAATCTGCGAGCTCTGCCACTCGCTCGAGTCGGAGTCCGCAGCGGCGAAGCTCGAGATCCCGGCGCTCGTCGAGGTCAATCTCTCGGGCGAGCCGACGAAGTCGGGCATCGAGCCGGGGCGTCTCTCGGAGCTGCTCGATCTCTACCGCGACGTGCGCGGATTGATGACCATGCCGCCTCAAAGCGCGAACGCCGACGACTCGCGTCCATACTTCCACCGCTTGCGAGAGCTCGCCGACGAGCACGGTCTTCCTGAGCTTTCGATGGGGACAAGCCAGGACTACAAGGTCGCGGCAGAGGAAGGCGCGACTCTCGTACGGGTCGGGAGCGTCCTGTATCAGGGATAACATTTCGCCCGCGATGGGCTTTGCGGACGTCTGGAGTAAGACGCTCGTCTACTTCGGCATTGCCGAGGAAGAGGACTGGGACGAGGACGGCTATCTCACCGACGAGGAGTTGCAACGCACCTACGCCGAGCGTCCGAACGTCAGGCGCCTGACGCCGCGTAAGAGCGCGCGTGACTTCGACGACTGGACCGATCCGGAGCCCGCCGAGCCCGCGGCCCCGCGCGGGCAGCGTCGGCGGCCGGTCGTCGAGGCGCTACCGGGGCCGAGCTCGGTGCAGGTCCATCTCGTGATTCCGCGGAGCTTCAACGACGCCCAGCAGATCGCCGACCGCTTCAAGAACGGCATCCCCGTGATCCTGAACCTCCAGAGTGCGGATCAGGAGCTTGCGAAACGGCTGATCGACTTCGGGAGCGGGCTCACGTACGCGCTCGACGGCGGCATGCAGCGTGTCGCCGACAAGGTGTTCCTGCTGACTCCGCGCAACGTCGAGGTGTCCGCAGAAGAGCGAGCCCGGTTGCTCGGCGCCGGCGACTTCTTCAACCAGGCCTGACCGGGCCACGCCCGCGTCGCTCGAAGTGAGGCCAGGAATCCCCGCTGGCGAGCCGAACACGGAGATGTGGTGGTCGGGATGACGACCGGTTCGCTCGTGCTCGCAGACGCGATCACACGTGTCCAGAACTTCATCTTCATCTTCGTCTGGATCTACGTGATCGTGATCTTCGCGTACGTGCTCGTCGGCTGGGTCCGCCTGCCGTACTCGCCGTGGCTGAACCGCATCCAGCGGTTTCTCTACGACGTGTGCGAGCCGTACCTTCGTCTCTTCAGACGGATCATTCCGCCCGCCGGGCCACTGGACCTCTCGCCGCTTGTCGCGGTGATCGTCCTTTGGCTCTTCGAGGCTGTGGTCGTTCGCATCCTCGACCAGTTCCACTAGAGGGAGGCGGAGATGGCGATTACGCCGGTCGAGATCAGGCACATCAAGTTCGGGCACGGGTTTCGCGGCTACAAGCCGACTGCGGTCGATCGTCTGCTCGAGGAGATCGCCGTCAGCTTCGAAGACGTCTGGCGAGAGCGCGCGGACCTCGTGGACAAGGTGGAGCACCTCGAGACCGAGCTCGAACGCTTTCGCGAGCTCGAGGCGCTCCTGCGCGCGACGCTCGTGTCGGCCGAGCGCGCCTCGAGCGACACGAAGGAACAGGCGCGGAAGGAGGCGGAGCTCGTGATCGCCGAGGCACACGCAGAAGCGCGTGAGGTGATCCGCAAGGCAGCCGCCGAGAACGAGCGTCTGTCGCTCGAGACGCACCGGCTGCGCGAGCGGCTCAAGCTCGCCCTCGCGAGCCTGGAGGCCTCGAACGAAGCCGAAGAGGATCGGCCGCCGGTGTTCGGCGCCGCGAAGGTGGCGAGCGCTCGAGGCTAGACTGCGTTCGTGGCCGGGACCTCGACTCGTCTACGGGTGCGTGTGTCGCCCGGCGCTACGAAGGCCGAGATCGTCGGGCGTCACGGCGACGCGTGGAAGCTGCGCGTCACCGCGCCTCCCGAGGGCGGACGCGCGAACGAGGCTGTCGTGCGGTTGCTCGCCGATGCGCTCGCGGTTCCGCGCGACGACGTGAAGCTCGTCTCCGGTCACGCGGCACGTGAGAAGACCGTCGTGCTTCAAGGCGTGACGGCTTCGCAGATCGATCGTCGCCTCGCATCCGCGACGGGCGAGACGAGAAACGAGCGACGCGCATGACCATCGACACCGACCGCTTCCGCAAGCTGCTGCTCGAGGAGCGCAAGCGCGTCCAAGACGCGATCAGCTACCTCCACGAGGAGCATCCGGGCACACTCGACGAAGAGGTCGAGGAGGTCTCGGCCGGTTCCGACAACCACCTCGCCGAGACGGCGACCGCCACGCTCGACCGCGAGATCGACTACTCGCTCGAAGAGAACTCGGCCGAGGTGCTCGGCGCGATCGACGCGGCGCTGCAGCGGATCGAGGACGGCACCTTTGGCAAATGCGTGCGGTGCGGGCGCGACATCGCCGAGGAGCGACTGGAAGCGCGTCCGTGGTCCGCGCTCGACATCGACTGCCAGCGGTTGGAGGAGCGCTGAGCGAGCCGCTGCGGCAGAGGCGTCCGCTCGACGTCCGCGTCGGCTCCACGACGAATGCGCTCGCGCCCGTCTCGGTCGCTGAACGCCGGCTCGCCGCAACGGCGACCCACTGGGCGGCACTCGCGGCAATCGTCGGCGCAGCCGTCTTCGCCGATCAGCTGACGAAGCACATCGTCTCCTCGGAGCTCGCGCTCGACGAAGGCGTGCACGTCATCGGGCCCTTCTGGATCCGCCACGTCGAGAATCCGGGCATCGCGTTCGGGTTGTTCGCGAGCGCGACGACGGTCGTGATCCTGCTGACGACGCTCGCAGTTGCGTGGATGCTTGCGTACTTCGGGCGCTCAGGCGCGCGCCATCCGGTGCTGCCGGTCGCGCTCGGACTCGTGATGGGCGGCTCCATCTCCAACTTGCTCGACCGCGTCCGTCTCGGCCATGTCGTCGACTTTCTCGACCCACGCTTCGGCCCGGCGTTCAATCTCGCCGACAGCTTCATCGTCGTCGGCGTTGCGGTCCTGCTCTACACGTTGCTCGCCGACGAGCACGCGCCTCGGCGGCCGCGGTCGGTCGACGGCGCAGCTTCAGGCTGACGCGCACCCAGTGACGCTTCTGCGTGTCCCGCCCGAGGCCCGCGGCGAGCGGCTCGACCGGTTCCTCGCAACGCTCGCAGAGGTCGGGTCGCGCGCGAGCGCTGAGCGCCTCCTTGCCGGTGGTGACGTCCGCGTGGACGGCGCCGTGCGGGAGAAGAGCCACCGGCTTCAAGGCGGCGAAGAGCTGACGTTCACTGCCGTCGACCGATCGCCCGCAGTGATCACACCGGAAGCGATGGAGCTTCCCGTGCCGTACGAGGACGAGCACTTGCTGGTCGTCGACAAGCCGGCCGGGCTCGTCGTTCACCCGGCGGCCGGCCACGCGACTGGAACGCTCGTGCACGGGCTTGCGGGGCGGCAGGCCGCCGGTGGCTCCGATCCGTCTCGTCCGGGCATCGTCCACCGGCTCGACCGCGACACCTCCGGCCTGCTCGTCGTCGCGCGCTCGGCCGAGGCGCATCGACGCCTGCAGAATCTCGTCCGCCGACGCGAGCTCGAGCGCGAGTACCTCGCGCTCGTCGTCGGCCGGCCCGAGTCGCGCAGCGGCACGATCGACGCTGCGATCGGCCGCGACCGCCGCGACCCGGTTCGCCATTCGCTCGACACGGCGGCGCCGCGCGAGGCGATCACGCACTTCGAGGTCGAGGAGCTCCTAGCGCGCCACGCGCTCCTCCGTGTGCGCCTCGAGACCGGCAGGACGCACCAGATCCGCGTTCATCTGGGCGCGATCGGCCTGCCGGTTGCGGGCGACCCGCTCTACGGCCGACCGCGCGAGCTCGGCCTGGAGCGCCAATTCCTCCACGCGGCGCGCCTCGCGTTCCCGCACCCGTTCAGCGGCGAGCCCGTCAGCGTGGACTCGCCGCTTCCGCCGGATCTCGCAGAACCCCTGGCGCGCGCCCGGGCCGCAGGCTGAGGCTGGGTACACTTCCGCGAGCTTTTGTCCCGACGACCCGGCGGATCAGCCGGGGCGCAGGTGCCGGCGTCTGACGTCGGTGCGCTCGTGGCCCCGCCGGTGCACGACTCAACAACCAAACGAGGAAGGAGCACTACGTGGCTGTCGTCTCCATGCGCGAGCTGCTGGAGGCCGGAGTCCACTTCGGTCACCAGACGCGACGCTGGAATCCAAAGATGCGCCGCTTCATCTTCACGGAGCGCGGCGGCATCTACATCATCGATCTGACGCAGACGCTCGATCTGCTGCAGGAAGCGCACGACTTTGCGCGCAACGTCGGCGAACGGAACGGAACGATTCTCTTCGTCGGCACGAAGAAGCAGGCACAGGACGCGGTCGAGAACGAAGCGAAGCGCGTCGCGATGCCGTACGTGAACCATCGCTGGCTCGGCGGCCTGCTGACGAACTGGCGGACGATGGCCGACCGGATCGAGCGGCTGCACGAGCTGCGGCGGCTGAAGGAGGACGGGCAGCTCGACCTTCTGCCGTCGAAGGAGCGGATTGCTATGGCCGGCGAGCTCGAGAAGCTCGAGCAGAACCTGGGCGGTGTTGCCGACATGCGCCGCCAGCCCGATGCGATGTTCATCATCGACCTCCGCAAGGAGCAGCTCGCAGTGCGAGAGGCGCGACGCCTCAATCTGCCGGTGATCGCTCTTGTCGACACCAACTGCGATCCCGACGAGGCCGACTACGTCATCCCGGGAAACGACGACGCGATTCGCGCGTGCAACCTCGTCACTCGTGCCGTCGCCGACGGCATCGCTGCAGGCCGGCAGAAGGTCGGCGTGCAAGAGCTCGAGCGGAAGCAGGCGGAGGAACCTCAGCCAACGGCCGCCGCAGAGGAACCGGCGACTGCGCCGCAAGGCGAAACCGAGCAGGTCTCGCAAGGCGAGGAGCCGGTAGCGGACCCTCAGACACCGGTGGAACAGACATGACCGTCATCTCGGCAAGTCTCGTCAAGGAGCTCCGCGACCAAACCGGGGCGGGGATGATGGACTGCAAGCGCGCGCTGCAGGAGACGAACGGCGATCTCGAGCAGGCCGTCGTCCTGCTGCGCGAGAAGGGCATGGCCAACGCGGCCAAGCGAGCAGGACGGGCGACGACGGAAGGGAAGGTCGGCTACCGGATCGCCGAGGACGGAACGCGCGGCACGATCGTCGCCGTCGGGTGCGAGACGGAGCCGGTTTCGAACAACGACGAGTTCCTCTCCTTCGCGAAGAAGGTCCTCGAAGCCGTGGAAGCGGAGGGCCCCGGTGCCGAGCAGGAGTTCGAGACCGAGCGCGCAGAGCTCTCCGGGAAGCTCGGCGAGAACATCGCGTTCGCCGGCGCGGCCCGGTTCGAGGCCGTCGACGGCGCGATCATCGAGGGCTACGCGCATCCACCCGCGAACAAGCTCGGCGTGCTCGTCCAGGTACGCGGCGGCGACAACGACCTCGCTCGGAAAGTCGCCATGCACATTGCCGCGTCGGCGCCGCGGTTCATTGCCCGCCAGGATGTTCCCGAGGCGGAGGTGACTGCGGAGCGCGAGATCTACGCGAACTCGGACGAGGTGCAGTCGAAGCCGGAGCAGGCACGTGAGAAGATCGTCGACGGAATGGTGAACAAGCGCTTCTTCGCCGCGAACGTCCTGCTCGAACAACCGTGGATCCACGACACGGGGCAGACCGTCGGTCAGGCGCTCGAGGCAGCCGGCGCCGAGGTGCTCGAGTTCGAGCGGCTCTCGCTCGCGGGATGAGCGTCGAGCCGACGACTGAGCCGGCACCCGGGCGCGCAGGACAGCCCGCGTACAGTCGCATCCTCCTGAAGCTCTCGGGCGAGGCGCTGATGGGGGACCGCGAGTACGGCATCGAGCCGCTGACCGTCGACTGGGTCGCAACCGAGATCGTGCGCGTCCAGGAGCGTGGGGTGGGGGTCGCGATCGTCGTCGGCGCCGGCAACTTCTACCGCGGCATGGCGCACGCGGCCGAAGGGATGGACCGCGCGACGGCAGACTATGCCGGCATGCTCGCGACGCTGCTGAACGCGCTCGCGCTGCAGGACGCGCTCGAACGCGAAGGCGCGCAGACGCGCGTGCTGTCCGCGCTCGAGATCTCCGAGGTCGCCGAGCCGTACATCCGTCGCCGCGCGATGCGGCACCTCGAGAAGGGCCGCTGCGTGATCTTCGCGGCAGGGACGGGCAACCCGTTCTTCACGACCGACACTGCGGCCGCGCTGCGCGCGCTCGAGATCGGCGCCGACACGATTCTGATGGCGAAGAACGGCGTGGACGGCGTCTATGACGGCGATCCGCGCATCGACCCGAACGCGACGTTCATTCCCGAGCTGACGCACATGGAAGCGGTCGAGCGCGGCCTGAAGGTCATGGACACGACTGCGCTGACGCTTTGCCACGACAACGGCCTCTCGCTGCACGTGTTCGAGCTCGCCGAGGGCAACATCGAGCGGCTCGTGAGCGGCGAACGGTTCGGGACGATCATCAAGACGCCGAAGGAGGATTGAATGGCGACGCTCGAGGAGCTCGTGAAGGACGCGGAGACACGGATGCAGAAATCGGTGGAGCACGCCCGCGGCGAGTTCAACACCGTGCGCACCGGGCGCGCGTCGGCGGCGCTCCTCGACCGGATCGACATCGATTACTACGGCACGCGGACGCCGCTGAAGCAGCTCGCGACGATCAACGTTCCGGAACCGCGGATGCTGACCGTGCAGCCGTTCGATCCGAGCTCGATGAAGGCGATCGAGAAGGCGATCCAGGAGTCCGACCTCGGGCTGACCCCTTCGAACGACGGCAAGGTCATTCGCCTGCCGATTCCGCAGCTCACCGAGGAGCGGCGCAAGGACCTCGTCAAGGTCGTGCGGCAGCTCGCGGAGCAGCACAAGATCGCGGTCCGCGAGATCAGGCGCGACGCGATGCGCCACTTGAAGGAGCTCGTGGACAAGGGCGAGGTCGGCCAGGACGACGAGCATCGCGGCGAGGAGCGCGTGCAGAAGCTCACGGACGAGCACACGAAGCACATCGACGAGCTCCTCAAGCACAAAGAAGCCGAGGTCATGGAAGTCTGAGCGTGAAGAGCGCGGCGCATCCCTCACACACGGAGGCCGCGCTTCCGGAGACCGCGCGCTCGGTCGCGATCATCATGGACGGCAACGCTCGCTGGGCGTCGAGCCGCGGGCTTCCCGTCGAGGAAGGACATCGAGCGGGCTCGCGCGCGTTGCGGCCGGTCGTCGAGAAGGCGATCGACCTCGGGGTCGAGTCGCTCGTCGTGTACGCGTTCTCGACGGAGAACTGGTCGCGGCCGCCGGCCGAGGTCGAGGCGCTGATGGAGATCTTCTCGGAAACGATCGACCGCGAGCTGCCCGATCTCGCTGCGGAGGGCGTGCGCACGCAGTTCATCGGTCGCCGCGACCGCGCACCTGACTGGCTCCAGGAGAAGATGAGCTCGCTCGAGGCGGCGACTGCGGACCGCGACCGCTTGCGGCTCTGGATCGCCTTCGACTACGGCGGCCGGGCCGAGCTGCTCGAGGCGATCAAGCGCCTCGTCGAAGCCGGCGTCGAGCCTGCGGACATCGACGAAGAGGTGCTCGCGTCGTATCTCTACGCGCCGGAGATGCCGGATCCCGACCTCTTGATCCGAACCTCCGGCGAGCTACGGATTTCCAACTTCTTGCTGTGGCAGCTCGCGTATGCCGAGCTCGTGTTCGTCGACCGGCTCTGGCCGGATTTCACAGGCGACGATCTCGAGTCGGCGATCGAGGACTACGCACGCCGCCGAAGAAGATTCGGCGGCCGTTGAGCAGCTTCTGGTCTCGGATCCTCGTCGCGCTCGCGGGCCTCCCGATCATTCTCGGGATCGTCTGGCTCGGCGGCTGGACACTCTGCATCGCGCTCGTCGTCGCCGCGCTGATCGCGCTGCACGAGTTCTACGCGATGACGCGGCCGTTGCGCCCGCTCCTCGCGGCTGGCTACGGAGCGGTCGTACTCGCGTTGATCGGCGCGCTCGTCGGCGGCCCTGTGTGGCTCCTCGCCGGCTTCCTCACCGTCTTTCCGCTCGCGTTCGTCTTGAACGGCGTCGCCGAGACGCGCGCACCCGCGACTGTCGCAGTGAGCGCGACGGTGCTCGGCGCTGCGTGGATCGGCCTTGGCCTCGGCCACCTGATTCTGGTCCGCGCGATTCCAGAGCACGGGCGGCTGCTTGCGTTCACGGTCTTGCTCTCCGTCTTTGCGATCGACACGGCCGCGTACTTCGTCGGCCGGCTGATCGGGCGGCACAAGCTCGCGCCGATCCTCTCGCCGGGCAAAACGTGGGAAGGATTCGTCGCCGGCGCTGCCGCCGGAATCTTCGTCACGTTCATCGCGCTCTACGAAGACCGCGACACGTTCCTCACGATCTGGCAGGCGATCGTGCTCGGGATCGTCATCGTGCTCGCAGATGTCGCTGGCGACCTCTTCGAGTCCGCGTTGAAGCGCGACCTCAAGGTGAAGGATTCGGGCCGTCTTCTTGCCGGCCACGGCGGCGTGCTCGACAGGATCGACGCGCTGCTCTTCGTCATTCCGGCCGCGTATTACCTCGTGGCCGGCTTCGGGTACGCGTAGGCACACTGGTCGCGTGAAACGGATCGCTCTGCTCGGCGCGACCGGCTCCATCGGACGTCAGGCGCTCGAGATCATCGAGGCGCACGACGAGCTCGAGCTCGTGGCCGCAGCGTCGGGCTCCACGCCGATCGACGGGCTCGCGCCGCTGACGCAGGTCGGCGGAAACGTCATCGAGCTCCTCGAGCGCGCGGAACCGGACTGCGTCCTGAATGCGATCGTCGGCTTCGCGGGCGTGCACGCGACGCTCTGGGCGCTCGAGCGCGGCGTCGAGCTCGCGCTTGCGAACAAGGAGAGCCTCGTCGCCGCCGGTGAGCTCGCGCTCGCGGCGCAACGGCGCGGCGGCGGCCGGCTGCTGCCGGTCGACAGCGAGCACTCCGCCGTCTTCCAATGCCTCGAGGGCCGCGATCCGGGGCAGATCGACCGCATCGTGCTGACCGCTTCCGGCGGGCCGTTCAGGGGCCGGACGCGCGACGAGCTCGAGGCGGTGACACCCGCGGAAGCGCTCGCTCATCCGACGTGGAACATGGGGCCGAAGATCACGGTCGACTCCGCGACGCTCGCGAACAAGGGCCTCGAGCTGATCGAGGCGCACTTTCTCTTCGGGCTGCCGTACGAGCAGATCGAGATCGTCGTGCATCCGACCTCGACGGTGCACGCGCTCGTCTGCTTCCGGGATGGTGCCGCGCTCGCGCATCTCGGGTATCCAGACATGCGCGTGCCGATCTCGTTTGCGCTGACCTATCCGGAGCGGGCCGAGACGCCCGTGCCGTCGCTCGACCTCGCCGCGGGTCTGACGCTCCAGTTCGAGGCGCCGGATGTCGAAACGTTCCCCATGCTCCGACTCGCACGCGAGGCGGGCGAGCGCGGTGGGACGTACCCCTGCGCCTTCAACGCCGCGAACGAGGTTGCTGTCGCCGCCTTCCTCGACGGGCGGCTGCGGTTCGT
Organism: Actinomycetota bacterium; assembly: GCA_046734795.1. Lineage (GTDB taxonomy): Bacteria > Actinomycetota > Thermoleophilia > Gaiellales > Gaiellaceae > JBKPRX01. Next base: position 8,293 of record JBKPRX010000065.1, on the reverse strand, counting down.
CGAGATCGCGAGCGTCGTCGAGGACGCGCTCGCCGGCTGCGGCGGCGCGCCGGCCCACGACCTGGCCGAGCTCGTCGCAGCGGATGCGAGCGCGCGCGAGCTTGCCGATGGAAGGATCCCGGTCGCATGACGTGGGTCGTCGTGATCGTGGGCTTGCTCTTCCTCGTGCTGATCCACGAGGCCGGCCACTTCTACACCGCGATTGCGGTCGGGATCAGGCCTCGCAAGTTCTACGTCGGCTTTCCACCCGCGATCGCAAAGTTCAAGAGAAACGGAATCGAGTACGCGCTCGGCGCGATCCCGCTCGGCGGCTACGTGCGCATACCGGGGATGCACCGTCCCGCAGCGCGTGATGCGCGCATGCACTTCAGCCTGGCCGTCAACGAAGACTCGACGATCGCCGCGCCGCTCGACCGGTTGATCGTGCACCTCGAAGCGGAGGACGACCCGGGAGCACGCGCGGTGCTTCCGGAGCTCGAAAACGCAGTCGAGAACGCCGCGCTGTCGGCGGCAGCGCGTCGCGGCGCGAACCGCGGCCTGCGTGAGCTCGACGAGGCGCTCGGCGAGGACGCGTATTGGCGCCAGCGAACGTGGAAGCGTGTCGCCGTGATCGCCGCAGGACCGGGCGTGAACATCGTCTTTGCGATTGCGCTTCTTGCGATCGTCTACGCAATCGGCGTGCCGCGCGCGCTGCCGACGGTTGCGGAAGTCGTGCCGAAGTCGCCCGCCGCGAGCGCCGGCCTCAAGCCCGGTGACCGGATCGTCTCGATCGACGGCAAGCCGACGCCGACCTTCGACGAGGTGCACACGCTGATCGCGGGCAGCAACGGCAAGCCGATCGTCGTCACCGTCAGCCGGAACGGCCACATCGTGAAGCTGCAGCCCGCAGCCACGATGAAGACGGCCGACGGCCGCATCTTCGGATTCCGCCGCGGCGACGCGATTCGGAACGTCAGCTACCCGATCGCCACGTCGGTCAAGTACGCCGTCCAGGACTGCTGGCAAGCCGTGGTCGGCACAGGGCAGGCGATCGGCGGGCTCTTCCACAAAGAGGAGCGCGGCCAGCTCACGAGCACGGTCGGGATCGTGCGGGAGTCGCACCGCGCGCTCGAGGTCAGCTTCCGCCTCTACCTGCAGGTGGTGGCGTACATCAGCCTCGCGCTCGCGCTCCTGAACCTGCTGCCGCTCCTGCCGCTCGACGGCGGCCACATCCTGTTCTCGATCATCGAGGGCGTCCGCCGCCGTGCTGTCGCCCGCGAGGTCTACGAGCGAGCGTCGGTGATCGGGTTCGCGCTGATCCTCTTCATCTTCTTCATCGCGCTGAACAACGACTTGGGGTCGCGAGGCGGGGGCTAGAATCGCTCGCGATGGCGAGCGAGCGGCAGATCTCGGTCGGCGGGGTGAAGATCGGCGGCGGCGCACCGGTCGTCGTGCAGTCGATGACGCTGACGAAGACGCACGACGTCGAGGCGACGACTGCTCAGATCGCCGCGCTTGCGTCTGCGGGTTGCGAGGTCGTGCGCTGCGCGGTGCCGAAGACCGAGGACGCGGAGGCGCTGGAGAAGATCGTTCGCTTCTCGCCGATCCCGGTGATCGCCGACATCCACTTCAACGCGAGCCTCGCGCTGAAGGCGATCGAGTCGGGCGTCGCTGCGGTCCGCATCAACCCGGGGAACATCGGCGGGCCGGACAAGGTGGCGATGGTCGTCGAAGCCGCGCGCACCGCAGGGATCCCGATGCGCATCGGCGCGAACTCGGGCTCGCTACCGAAGCACCTTGCAGACGTTGCGCAACGCGATCAGGCTGAAGCGCTCGTCGAAGCCGCGCTCGAGGAAGTGCGCCTGCTCGAAAGCCTCGGCTTCTACGACTTCAAGATCTCCGTGAAGTCGAGCCACGTGCCGACAATGATCCGCGCGTACCGGATGCTCTCGGAGAAGGTGCCGTATCCACTTCACCTCGGCGTCACCGAGGCGGGCACCCCGTTCTCCGGCTCGATCAAGAGCGCGGTCGGCATGGGCGCGCTCCTCGTCGACGGAATCGGCGACACGATCCGCGTGTCGTTGACGGCGGATCCGGTCGAGGAAGTGCGAACGGCGTTCGAGATCCTCAAGTCGCTCGGGCTGCGCGAGCGCGGGCCGGTGATGATCGCGTGCCCCTCGTGCGGCCGCGACAACGTCGGCGTGCAGACGCTCGCCGAGAAAGTCGAGGACCGCCTCCGCGAGTATCCGCAGCACTTCGAGGTCGCCGTCCTCGGCTGCGCCGTCAACGGGCCCGGCGAGGCGGGCGACGCGGACTTCGGGATCGCCGGCGGCCGCGACGTCGGCTTCGTCTACGCGCACGGCCGCGTGCTGAAGAAGGTGTCGTCAGACATCCTCATCGACGAGCTCTTCCACGAGATCGACAAGTGGATCGCCGAAGGCATGCACCGGCCGAAGCGGCTGAAGATGGCGAAGCCGGCTGCGCTCGCGATGGCCGAGGCGTCGCTGATCCCGCTCGACTAGCCCTCCCGGTTGGCCCCGCTCGTTTAGCCTGGCGCGACAACGATGATTGCCCGAGCATCGAAGCTCTTCTTGCCGACGCTGCGCGACGCGCCCGCCGACGCGGAGGCCGTCTCGCACAAGCTGCTCGTGCGCGGCGGCTTCATCCGCCAGGTTGGTGCAGGCCTCTGGACGTTCGCGCCACTCGGTTGGCGTGTCCACCAGAAGGTCGTGCAGATCATCCGCGAGGAGATCGACGCGATCGGCGGTCAGGAGATGCTCGGACCTGTCCTCACCCCCGCCGAGCTCTGGGAGCAGACGGGCCGGATCGCGATCCCGATCGTGTTCCATCTGAAAGATCGTGCGGGGCGCGACTTCGTACTGCCGTTCTCGCACGAGGAAACGATGACGTTCCACGCGCGCGAGTTGCAGTCGTACAAGCAGCTGCCGCAGCTTTGGTACCACTTCTCGACGAAGGAACGCGACGAGCCGCGGCCGCGCGGCGGTCTCTTGCGAGTACGCGAGTTCATCATGAAGGACTCCTACTCGTTCGACCGCGACGAGGCCGGGCTCGACAAGAGCTTCGATGCGCACAAGCAAGCCTACGAGCGGATCTGGGAGCGCTGCGGGCTCGAGGCGTACTACGTCGAGGCCGAGTCGGGAATCATGGGTGGCCGCGAGTCGTCGGGCTTCATGGCGCCGGCGGAGTCCGGCGAGAACATCCTCGTCCGTTGCGAGAACGGCGACTACTTCGCCGACTACGAAGCGGCGCGCGGCATTCCGCGTGCGCCGACCTTCCCACCGTCGCTCGAACGGCCGGAGGAGGTGGAGACGCCCGGCGCAACGACGATCGAATCACTCGCCGAGTTCCTCGACCTCGACCCGGCGGCGACCTCAAAGGCGATGCCGGTGATGGTGGGCGAGAAGCCGGTGCTCGCGCTCATCCGCGGCGACGACCGCTTGAGCGAAGAGAAGCTCGTCACGGCGCTCGGCGAGACATACCGGCCGATGACGGACGACGAGATCAAAGCGGTCTTCGGCGCCGGCGGCGGCTCGCTCGGCCCGATCGGCGTCACGATCGACGTCCTGGCCGACGACACGCTGCGCGAAGGGCAATACGTCGCGGGCGCGAACCGCGACGGCTGGCACCTGCGCGGCGTCCAGGCCGGGCGCGACTACAACCCGCGCTTTGCCGACATCCGGCAGGCGAACGCGGGCGACGCCTGCCCCCAATGCGGTGGCACGCTCGTCGAGCAGCCGGCGATCGAGCTCGGACACATCTTCAAGCTCGGTACGCACTACTCGGTCCCCTTCGGTGCGACGTTCCTCGACGAGGACGGCGAGGAGAAGCCGCTTGTCATGGGCAGCTACGGCATCGGCCCGGGGCGAACGATGGCGGCGATCGTGGAGCAGCACCACGACGACGCGGGAATCGCGTGGCCGGACGCTGTCGCGCCGTACGACGTCCACGTCGTCGTGCTTCCGGGCCTCGAAGAGCAGGGCGAGGACGTTGCCCGCGCTCTCGAAGGACGCGGTCTCGACGTGCTCCTCGACGACCGCGACGCGCGAGCGGGCGAGAAGTTCGCGGACGCCGATCTGATCGGCTGCCCCGTGCGCATCACTGTCGGACGCAAGACGCTCGAAGACGGTGCCGTCGACGTGCGTGACCGCGCAACCGGCGAGGAGCGACGTGTACTAGTTTCCAACCTGGGCAAGGGGGACTAGCCGTGGCGCGCCGCCGGAAGTTCAGCGAGGAGCCGTTCGGGCCGACGATCGAGCGTCTCATGGGTGAGACCGGGACGACCTATCGCGCGCTCGCGGACCGGACGAAGCTCTCGGCCGGCTACCTGAACCACCTCGTCCACGGCAACCGTCCCGTGCCGTCGAACGACGTCGTCGAGACGCTGGCGAGTGCGCTCGGCGTCGAGCCGGAGCACTTTCGCGAGTACCGGTTGCGCGTGATCACGCAGCGGCTCGAGCAGATGCCGGAGCTGATCGACCGGCTCTATCGCCGTCTCGGCGACTGAACGTTCGCGAACTTTCCCGTACCGAAAGTACGCGCGCCCCGATCCCTCCGCCGCAGGGCCAGGTGGCGAAGCCGATCGAGCTCGGCGCCGTCCCGCTGCTGGGCGGGCCCCAGATCGCGTCCTCGTCGATACACGCGTCGCAGCCGCCGAATCCGTTGTCATGAGGCGGGCGCGCATAGCGACTCTGTCCGCTTGAAGCCGTCGGATCTCGTCGCGCCGGCGCGCGCGAGCATCCGTGGACCGTGCGCGGACTCATACCGCTCTAGCGTGCGAGCAGCGCCCGGTCGAAGAAGCCGATCACGCGCTGCTCGTATTCGCGAGGGCGTGCGTCGTACCCGCCGACGTGATTCGCCTCCGGAATCCGCCAGATCGCTTTCGGGGCTTTCGCGGCGTCGTAGAAGTCCTGGTTGAACTCCTCGCCGCCGGCGCCGTGTCCCGCGTAGACGAAGAGCACGTGACGCGGCGAGATCCTCGGAACGAGATCCTTCAGCGACGGCGGTGGCGGTGCTCCGCTCAGCACTGCGAGCGCTGCGCTCTGAAGCGCCGACGAGGGGAGCGCGAACCAGCCGCGCGGGCCGCGCAGCAGGTCCTCGCGCACCGAGCGGAAGCCTGCGCCCTCCGAGACAACCGCGTGCAGAGCGTTGTTGGTCGACGCGGCCTGGAGCATCATCTCGCCGCCGACGGAGAAGCCGATCCCACCGATCTCTCCGTCACGAACCTCCGGCCTGCGTTCGAGCCAGGCGATTGCCGCGTCGATGTCCTTCGCGTCCGCCCAGCCGAAGAGGTTCGGATCGCCCTCGCTGCCGTCGTACCCGCGCGCGTCGAGGAGCAGGACGCCGTAGCGGTGGCGGGCGAGCAGCCGCGCCTGCGGCAGCTTTCCCTGACGCGTCGGATACGAGATGACGGCAGCGCCGTTACGCGACTGGATGTACCAGCCCGCGAGGTCGAGCCCGTCGGCGGTCCTGATCGTGACGGCGCGGTAGGGTCCGCCGAGGTCCGCGGGCATGACGCTTGCGCGCGGCCGGTGCGTCGCGAGGATAGCCAGCGCAAGCGGCAGGACGAGCAAGTACGCGCCGATGGCGCTTGCGACGACGATGCCGCCACGCCGGAGCCAGCGTCGCCGGCCCGGCTTGCGTGACCGCCAGAGCAATACGACGGCGGCCGCGAGCAGCACGAGTCCGACCGGCAACAAGAGAAAGCCGGTCCAGTCCTCGCCGCGTGCGCCGACTGCGCCTGCGTCCGCGATTGCGAGCGCGGCGCCTTCGAGCGCGAGGACGCCGAGGGCCGCCGCGAGCGCGGCGCGGCCGCCCGGCCGGAACTGCGCGAACACTGCGACCGCGAGCGCAAGGAGCGCGAGCGTCGCCGAACCGCGCAGCAGGTGGTCGCTCGCACTGGTCCCAGGCTCCGGTGCGATAAACGAGTCGACGATGGCGTGCAGCGCGACGATCGCCGCCGAGAACGAAAACAGCCGGACGACCGGCTCACGCATTGCGAGTCGGGTCTTGCTCGGCGTCGAGGCCCGGCGCACCATCCCGCCCGTGTCGGCGCCGACGGTCACGGTCCGCTTCTCGCTCACACTGCGCGCGCGGTCGGCGCGTACTCGCGCGGGCTGCGATCGATCGTCTCTTCGAACTCGATGCCAGCCTCGATCGCACGTCGCAGAGGGCAAGAGCTCGCGACGCGTTCCAGGCGCTCGAGTTGCGCATCCGTGAGGTCGCCGGTGAGCTCGATGGCGATCCGGAACCTGCGAGGCGTCGACCGATGGTCGTAGTCGACCGCGACCGTCACCTCACCGAGGTTCCACTCCTTCGTGCGCGCGTACATCACAAGCGCCGTCGAGACGCAGGCCGCGAGTGCTGCGGGAAAGAGCTCGTGCGGCGCCGGCGCGCTGCCGTCGCCACCGACCTGTTCAGGCTCGTCGGTGTTCAGCCGGTGCTGCCCGTCGATGAGCACCTCCTGGCGGAGCGTGCCGGGCACCGAGCGGGCGGTAGCGAACAGACTCACGCAGAGAGCATCACCCGAACGGATCGACATGCCATCCGCGCCTGCGCGGAACCTGATGCGGGGCAACTACTCAGCCGCTACGCACGACGGCCTCGACACTCGCGAACGCACGTCCACAAGCGCACGAGAGTCCAGGAACGGATTTGGCTAGATTGCAGCCACGGGGCGTGGCGCAGCCTGGTTAGCGCGCCAGTCTGGGGGACTGGAGGTCCCGAGTTCGAATCTCGGCGCCCCGACTGCTGAGAGGCCGCGTCCGGAGCGGCCTTTCGCGTCTTCCGTTGTCTTCGCTGGCGACGGCGAGGCCGCGCTGGCTACCCGCGGGCTACCTTGGAACGCGACGGTACAGACGACGGCGAACCAGACGGCGTGGCGGGTCACCTCCGGCATCGCCAGCGGCACTGGATGCGTGTAAGTGGACATATGCGCCCTCCTAGGGTGCGCTATCGCAACCTCGCTCAGATCGTGGGCGGTCGCATCCGGGAATCCGGGTATTCGAGTTCCGGCTACTACGGACGCGCGCACTGCTCTGTCCCGCACATCGCGCGCCGCGGCTAATCCCTCTGCGGCTACCGGCCCGGCGAAGGACGTTTCGATGAGTAGTGCCAGGTCGTCGGATCCGCGCCGGCACTGATGGCGGCGACGGGCCGCGAGGAGAGACTGGCTGTGTACGCACGGCCACACAGGCCGAGCGCGGGAGGAGGTGGTTGAGATGACAACCACGATCACCCGGGGGGCTCCGGTCAAGCAAGCAACCGGTGAGCCTCTATCCAGCTGGCCGGGGGTTGTCGATGTCGGCGCGCTCGGCGGCGGCGTCCTGCTCCTCCTGCTCGGCAGCACGGCCATCGACTTTGCAACGCGCCGAGCGTCGTGATGATGGGAGGCCATCAAATGAGACGAGCAGCGCACGCCGTCACGATCGGCTTCGCCGCGATGTTGGCGTTTCAGGTGGCGCTCGCAGCCGGCGCGCCGCTCGGGCACGCAGCCTGGGGCGGCACGCACGCGCATCTCTCGACAGCCCAGCGAGTCGGAAGCGCAATCAGCGTGGCGTTCTACGCAGTGGCGATCCTCGTCGTGCGCCGCAGAGCCTCAGGTCGGCAGGCACGGCGCTACAGCTGGTCGACCCCGGCGCTCGTCGGGATCCTCGGACTCTCGGCGCTCATGAACGCCGCATCCAGCAGCCCCTGGGAGAGGTACGTGCTCGCGCCCGTGGCGCTCGCGCTGGCCGTTCTGTGCGCCGTCGTGGCGCACGGAGCGAGGCGGTCGACAGCGCGTCGGTCACACGACCAACCCGTGACCGCGAACTGGCGGGGCTCAGGCACAGCCGCCGCCACAAACGTACGCCGACTGGGAGGTATGCGGTGAGACCCAACACCGTCGCCATCGCCGCAGCAGCCATCGGAACCGCCTTCCTGTACCGGAAGTTGCTGCGGGAGCCGACCCTGACGTGGGGCGCGACCGCCGAGGAGGCTAGAGCGCGGCTGCCGGGCGACGAACTGCTCCAAGACGCAGACGGCGTCGCCACCCGCGCGATCACAATCGACGCGCCACGTTCGGCGGTCTGGCCGTGGATCGCCCAGATGGGGCCATTCCCGCGCGGCGGCGCCTACACCTACGACTGGATCGAAAACCTGCTCGGGCTCAACATGCACAGCGCCGACCGCATCCTGCCCGACTATCAGCACCCGCAGGTCGGCGAGGGCTTCGGCTACGGCGCCAACAAGATGAGCTACAGGCTCGTCGAACCGGAGCACGTGCTTGCGACCCAGTCCGTGGACGGCAACTGGG
>JBKPRX010000064.1:0-7283 GCA_046734795.1 Actinomycetota bacterium | reverse complement strand
CTGCGGACGCGTCCAACGGCCGGCGCGAAGCCTTACCGAACCCGAACAGAACGAGCGCGCGTCAGGCTTGCGCGGCGGCGAGCGCGCGCCAGACACGCTCACCGTTCGCGGGCATCTCGACGTGACGAACACCGAGATGCGAGAGCGCGTCGACGACCGCGTTGTGCACGGCAGGCGTCGCGCCGATTGTGCCGGACTCGCCGATCCCCTTCGCACCGAGCGGGTTCACAGGTGTCGGCGTCTGCATCTCGATCCGGTCGAAGAGCGGCAGGTCGGCGGCCGACGGGAAGGCGTAGCCTGCGAAGCTCGCCGTGAGCGGATTGCCGTCGTCGTCGTAGACGACTTCCTCGTAGAGCGCTTGGGCGATCCCGCTCGCGACCCCGCCCTGCACTTGGCCTTCGGCGACGAGCGGACTGATGATCGTGCCCGCGTCGTCGACTGCGACCATCTTCACGAGCTCGACCCCGCCGGTCTCGGTGTCGACCTCGACGACGGCGGCATGCGCGCCGAACGGGAACGTCGGCATCGCCGAGGCAAAGTCGTGCTCGACCCGGAGCTCTTCGAGCTTCCCGTTGCTTTGCGCTCGCTCGGCAAGCTCCGCCCACGAGAGCGAGACCTGCGGCGCACCGGCAACGTGAAGACGTCCGCTCTCGGCATCGAGCACCACGTCGTCGGCGCTCGCTTCGAGCAGCTCAGCCGCAAGCTTGCGGGCGCGCTCGACGACCTGCTCGGCGGCCTGCGCCGCCGCGACGCCGCCGATCTGCGTGGACTTCGAGCCGTACGTACCGGTCCCGCGCGGCACCGTGTCGGTGTCGCCCTTGATGACCGTCACCTTGTCGACCGGGAGGCCGAGCTGCTCCGCGACGATCATCGCGAACGTCGTCTCGTGTCCCTGCCCGTGCGAGAAGGAGCCGGTGTAGACGATCGCGTCGCCTTCGGGAGTGATCTCGACCCGCGCGTACTCGGGCTCGACGAGGCCGTTCGTCACCTCGACGTAGACGCTGAGGCCGATGCCGAGGAGCTTCGTCTCCCCCGCATCGCGCCGGCGGCCCTGCTCCGCGCGCAGCTCGTCGTAGCCGATCGCTTCCAGCGCGCGGTCGAGCGCACCTTCGTAGTCGCCGATGTCGTACGTTGCGCCGGACGCCGTCGTGTACGGAAACGCGTCGGCCGGGATGAAGTTCTTCCGCCGGACCTCGGCGGGATCCATGCCGATCTCCGCCGCGAACATATCGACTGCCCGCTCGATCGCCTGCGACGCCTCCGGTCTTCCGGCACCGCGGAACGCACCGACCGTCGTCGCGTTCGTGACGACCGACGTGCAGTCGGTCTCGATCTTCGGGATGCGGTAGACCCCGCTCGACATCAGAGAGGTCAGGGTCGGCAGGACGGTGCCGATGCCCGGATAGGCGCCGGCGTCCTGCAAGACCTCGAGCCGGTACGCCTCGATCGTGCCGTCGCGGCTACCGCCGATCGTGAACGAGAGCACCTGCCCTCGGCCGTGTCCCATGGCGACCATGTTCTCGCTGCGCGTCTCGGTCCACCGCGTCGGCCTGCCGAGCTTCTTCGCGAGCCACGGGATCAAGACTTCCTCGACCCCGAGCATCTTCGCGCCGAAGCCGCCGCCGACGTCGGGTGCGACGACGCGCACCTGCGACGGGTCGAGTCCGAGAATCCCGGCGAGCGCGGCCTGGTCCTGGTGCGGCGTCTGCGTCGAGAGCCATGCCGAGACACGGCCGTCCTCGAACGTCGCCGCCGACGAGCGCGGCTCGAGCGGGCTCGGCGCCATGCGCTGGCTCGTAAGCGAACCGGAGACGACGACCTCGCAGTCGGCGAACAGGTTCTCGGCGGGCTCCTCGGGCGCGACCCGCATGCAGACGTTCGTCCCCGCGTCGGGGTAGAGCAGCACCTCGCCGTCGACCGCGTCGCGTGGGTTCGTAACTGTCGGCAGCGGCTCGTAGTCGACGACGACGAGCTCGGCCGCGTCCACGCCTTCGGCGCGCGTCTCCGAGAGGACGACCGCGACGATCTCGCCCGCGAAACGGACGACGTCTTTCGCGACGAACCGGCGCGACATGAACGCGCCGAGCTCGCCGATGAACGGCGGCGCGGGCATCGCCTCGAGCTCGATCTCGGCGGCGGTCAGCACCTGGACGCCCGGAAGCTCGCGCGCTGCGCTCGCGTCGATGCCGGTGATCCGCGCGTGCGCGAGCGGCGAGCGGACGAACGTGACGTGGAGCGCGTTCTCGAACGGAAGGTTCTCGACGTATTGGCCTTCGCCCCGGAGGAAGCGCGGATCCTCTCGCCGGAGAATCCGCTGGCCGATCACGTTCGCCACGGCGGCAGTCTCGCACACCGGCAGGGGCCTAGCGCGATCGGGCCTGGCCGAGCGGGCGGCAGGGCGATACGCTCCGCACGTGCTCTTCGCCGAGACGACCGAGCAAGAGCTCCTGCGGCGGAGCGTCGCCGGAATCGCATCCGACTTCGGCGAGGCGTGGTTCCGCGACCGCGCCCGCGCGGGCGAGAAGTCGACGGAGCTCTGGGACGCGGTTGCGGAGGCCGGCTTCATCGGCGTCAACCTGCCGGAGGAGTACGGCGGCGGCGGACTCGGCATCACGGAGCTCGCGATCGTCTGCGAGGAGCTCGGCGCCGCCGGTTGCCCGTTGCTCTTGATCGTCGTCTCGCCTGCGATCAGCGGCGCGATCATCAACGCGTTCGGCACCGACGCGCAGAAGTCGCGCTGGCTCCCGGGGATCGCGACCGGCCGCGAGACGATGGTCTTCGCGATCACGGAGCCCGACGCAGGCTCGAACAGCTGGAACCTGTCGACCACCGCACGGCGCGACGGCGACGACTGGGTGATCCGCGGCACGAAGTACTACATCTCCGGCGTCGACGAAGCGGAGAACGTCCTCGTCGTCGCACGCACGGGTGAAGACGAACGCGGCCGCGGCCGGCTGTCGCTCTTCGCCGTCCCCACCGACGCGCCCGCGCTGACGAAGCATCCGATCGACGTTGCGCTCGTGATCCCGGAGAAGCAGTTCACGCTCTTCTTCGAGGACGTGCGCGTGCCTGCCGACAACTTGATCGGCGAAGACGGCGACGGTTTCACCCAGCTCTTCTTCGGCCTCAACCCGGAGCGCATCACCGGCGCTGCGTACTCCGTCGGCGCCGGGCGGCTCGCCCTCGACAAGGCCGTGCGGTACGCGAAGGAGCGTCGCGTCTGGGGCGTGCCGATCGGCGCGCACCAGGGTCTCGCTCATCCGCTCGCGAAGGCGAAGATCGAGCTCGAGCTGTCGAAGGTGATGACGTACAAGGCGTCCTGGCAGTACGACAACGGCGAGCCCGCGGGCGAGGCGGCGAACATGGCGAACTACGCGTCAGCCGAGGCTGCGATCGCGTGCGTCGACGCCGCGATCCAGGTCCACGGTGGCAACGGCTTCTCGAAGGAGTTCGGCTTGACGGACATGTGGTGGGGCACGCGCTTGAGCCGCACGGCGCCGGTGAGCCGCGAGATGATCCTCAACTACGTCGCCCAGCAGTCGCTCGGCCTGCCCAAGTCGTACTGATGAGCGCGATCAACCGGAAGACGCTCGACCGGAATCTCATCCAGCGCGTCAACGTCGGCGACATCATGACGCGCACCGCCTGGCGCAAGGGCGACGCCGAGGCGATCGTCGACGGCGACCGGAGGTTCACGTACTCGGAGCTGAACGCGCTCACGAACCGGCTCGCGCACACGCTGCTCGAGCGCAGCGTCGAGCGCGGGGACCCGGTGCTCGTCGTGATCGGCAACTGCATGGAGTTCATCCAGGCCTACTTCGCGTGCGCGAAGATCGGCGCCGTCGCGGTCCCGATCAACCTCCTCTGGGGACCGAACGAGGTCGCTTACGTCGTCGATCACTGCAAGCCGAAGCTTGCGCTGATCGAGCCGATGTTCCGTGGTGTCGTACCGGACTCGCTCGAGATCCTCGAGGCGCCGTTCGAGGTCGGAGACGACACGAGCGAGCCCGAGTGCTACGTCGAGGACCGCGATCCGGTCGGCTACATGTACACGAGCGGGACGACCTCGGCCCCGAAGGGCGTCGTGCAGAGCCACGTCAACGTGTACATCAACGCACTCTCGGGCACGATGGCGTGGGGCGCTCGTGACGAGTGGCGGTACGCGCTTACGCTCCCTCTCTTCCACACGGCGACGCTCGCGCTCTCGACCGTCGCAGTCCTGCGCGGCAGCACGATGGTCATGCTGCGCACGTTCGAACCCGACCTCCTGCTGCAGACGATCGAGCGCGAGCGGATCAACAACTTCGTCGGCCTGCCGATGATGCTGCGCGCGCTGCAAGCGGTTCCCGATTTCTCGCGCTACGACCTCTCGAGCCTCGACCTGATCATCTATGGGATGGCGCCGATGCCCGACGAGGATCTCCGCGCGGCGATGCACTCGTTCGGTTGCAACCTCGCGCTCGGGTTCGGCCAGACGGAGATGGCGCCGCTGACGACGCTTTTCCCGCCCGAGGATCAGCTCGTCTTCCCGGGATCGGTCGGCCGTCAGATCCCGAACGTGCAGACGGCGATCATGGACGACGACGGCAACTTGCTGCCTCCGGGCGAGGTCGGCGAGATCGTCTACCGAAGCCCGCAGACGATGAACGAGTACCTTCACGACGCGGAGGCAACCGACGAGGCATTCCGCTACGGCTGGTTCCACTCCGGTGACGTCGGCCGCTTCGACGAGAACGGCGTCCTCTGGTTCGAGGACCGCTTGAAGGACGTGATCAAGACCGGCGGCGAGAACGTCGCGTCGATCGAGGTCGAGCGTGCGCTCTACGACGCCGAGCCGCGCATCCTCGAATGCGTCGTGATCGGTCTGCCGCATCCGCGCTGGGGCGAGGCGCTGACCGCGGTGATCACGCCGCAGCCCGGCGAGACGTTGACTGAGGACGAGGTGCTCGAATCCGTGCGCTCGCGCCTCTCGCACTTCAAGGTGCCGAAGGCTGTCGTCTTCACCGACGAGATGCCGCGCACGTCGACCGGCAAGGTGCAGAAGAACGTGTTGCGGCAGCAGTACGCGCGCATGCTCGTCGAAGCCGCCGAAGCCGCGCCTTCTTCTTAGCCCGCATGCCGGTCCTGCCGAACTGGGTCGACCCGGCCTCGGACAGCTACCGCGCGAACCGTGACGCGTCGCTCGAGCTGCTCGCCGAGCTCGAGGAGCAGCTCGCAGTCGCACGCGGCGGTGGTGGCGAGCGCTACATCGAGCGCCACCGCGCCCGCGGCAAGCTGTTGCCGCGCGAACGCATCGAGCTCCTCGTCGACCGCGACTCGGCGTTCCTCGAGCTCTCGCCGCTCGCCGCGTGGGGAACCGATTACACCGTCGGCGCGAGCCTCGTCACCGGCGTCGGCGTGATCGAGGGCATCGAGTGCTTGATCACCGCGAACGACCCGACTGTGCGCGGCGGCGCGACGAATCCATTCGGTGCGCGCAAGGGCGCACGGGCGGCCGACATCGCGCGCGAGAATCGGCTGCCGTACGTGTCGCTCGTCGAGTCGGGCGGCGCCGACCTCCCGACACAGGCGGAGATCTTCATTCCCGGCGGACGTCACTTTCGCGACCTGACGCAGCTCTCGGCCGCGGGCATCCCGACGATCGCGCTCGTCTTCGGCAACTCAACCGCGGGCGGTGCGTACGTGCCGGGGATGTGCGACTACACGGTGATGGTGAAGGAGCGCGCGAAGGTGTTCCTCGGCGGACCGCCGCTCGTGAAGATGGCGACGGGTGAGGACGCGAACGACGAGGAGCTCGGCGGCGCGGAGATGCACGCGCGCACGAGCGGGCTTGCCGACTACATGGCGCAGGACGAGCTGGACTGCATCCGCCTCGGCCGGCAGATCGTGCGGCGCTTGAACTGGCGCAAGCGCGGGCCGGCGCCGAGCGAACTGCCCGACGAGCCGCTCTACGATCCGGACGAGCTGCTCGGCATTCCCTCGGCAGACTTACGCGAGCCGTTCGACCCGCGCGACGTGCTCGCGCGCGTCGTCGACGGTTCGCGCTTCGACGAGTTCAAGCCGCTCTACGGCACGAGCCTCGTCACGGGCTGGTCGTCCGTCCACGGCTACCCGCTCGGCGTCCTCGCGAACAGGCACGGCGTGCTCTTCAACGAGGAGTCGGAGAAAGCGACGCAGTTCATCCAGCTCGCGAACCAGATCGACGTGCCGTTGCTGTTCTTGCAGAACACGACCGGCTACATCGTCGGGCGCGAGTACGAGCAGCGCGGGATCGTGAAGCTCGGCTCGCGGATGATCAACGCGGTCTCGAACAGCCGCGTGCCGCATTTCACGATCAACATCGGCGCGTCGTACGGCGCAGGCAACTACGGCATGTGCGGTCGCGCGTACAACCCGCGCTTCCTGTTCGTGTGGCCGGGTGCGAAGTCGTCGGTGATGGGCGCAGAGCAGCTCGCGGGCGTGCTCTCGATCGTCGGGCGGCAGGCCGCGGAGGCGCGCGGGCAGACGTGGGACGAGGAAGCTGACCGCGCGACGCGCGCCGCGATCGAGGCGCAGATTCGCCGCGAGGAGACGGCGCTGTATCTGACTGCTCGCGTCTACGACGACGGGATCATCGACCCGCGCGACACGCGAACCGTGCTCGGCATCGCCTTGTCGGCTGCGCATACGCGCGAAGTTGCGGGTGCCACCGGCTTCGGAGTCTTTCGATGACGGAGATCCGCAGGCTCCTCGTTGCAAACCGCGGCGAGATCGCACGGCGCGTCTTTCGCACGTGTCGCGCGCTCGGGATCGAGACCGTCGCCGTCTATGCGCCGGCCGATACTGCGCTCCCGTTCGTCCGCGAGGCCGATGCCGCAGTGCCGGTCGATTCGTATCTCTCGGCGGAGCGGCTCGTCGAGGCGGCTGTGCGCGCCGGCGCGGATGCCGTTCACCCCGGCTACGGCTTCCTGGCGGAGGATGCGACGTTCGCACGTCGCTGCGTCGACGCGGGCTTGACTTGGGTCGGCCCGCCGCCGGAAGTGCTCGAGCTCGCGGGCTCGAAGCTGCGCGCGCGCGAGCTGGCCCGGCGCGCGGAGATTCCGGTGCTGGACGAGAAAGGCGGCTTCCCGCTCCTCGTCAAGGCGAGCGCAGGGGGCGGCGGACGCGGGATGCGAATCGTGCAGAGCGCCGACGAGCTCGAGGCGGCGAAGGAATCCGCTGCGCGCGAGGCGGAAGCCGCGTTCGGCGACGGCACGCTCTACGTCGAGCGCTTCGTCGGAGGAGCGCGTCACGTCGAGGTGCAG
>JBKPRX010000063.1:0-8819 GCA_046734795.1 Actinomycetota bacterium | reverse complement strand
CGCAGCCAGAGCCGGTCGTCCTCGTCGAAGAGGTCGAGGTCGCGGAGCGTTCGCCGGAGCCCGCGGCGGTCGCCGACGACGACGACGAACACGATCGCGGCGAGCCAGGCGACTGCGGTGTAGACGTGAACGTCCTTCACGAACGGCCGGCGCGCAATCGCCTCGCTCAAGCGCGGAACGTAGAGCACGAGTCCCGAGCCGAGCAGCACGAAGAACGCGCTTGCGTGAATCCAGTGCAGCGCGCGTTCGGTGCGTGAGAAGCGACGGACGAGCTCAGAGGCCATTCGATCGCCCGACCCACGCGTCGACGTCGTAGCCGCGCTCCTCCCAATAGCCGTACCCGGCCTCGCGGCCGACGACGATGCGCTCGACCCACTTGACGTTCTTGTAGCCGTACATCTCCGGGATCACGACGCGCGTCGGCGCGCCGTGCGGTCGCGACAGCGGCTTCCCGTCCATGTCGTAGGCGAGCATCGCGTCCTTCAAGTACGCCTGCTCGAGGGTCAGCGTGTCGACGTACGGCTGCTCGGCGGAGACGAAAGCGAGTGCGCGCGCCTCCGGCTTCGGCTTCGCCACTGCGAGGAGGTCGCGGAAGCGCACGCCCGCCCAGCGCACGTTGTCGACCGACCAGCCGGTGACGCAATGGAAGTCGGACACTTGCTCGGCTCGCGGCAGCGCGCGCAGCTCCTTGTAGGTCAGCGTCTGCGGGTTCTCGACGAGGCCCTCGATGCGGAGGCGCCAGGTGCGTGGATTGAAGTCGGGCATGTACGAGGCGACGGTGTAGATCCGCCAGCCCGACGGCACGATCCCCGCCGGGAGTGCGCTCTTGAGCCCGCCGGTCGCGCCGGAGAGAAAGCGACTGACCGGCTGCGCCCAGAGAAGCGACGACAGGCCGGCCGCGGTCGCAATCAGGAAGGTCTTCCGTCCGTAGGCGCGGACCTCGCCGCGCGGCTCGAAGCGCTCATCCATGGTCAAACCGTAGTTCGAGCCGCGCGGCTTTGTGGATTACGTTTCCGTGAACTCGGCGGGGCGCTTACGGCCTAGGCCTTGACGACGAACCAGCCGTCGACGCCGTTGCAGAGGATCTTCGTCGGCGAATCTCCGTGGTACGTGTAGAGCGGGCGTCCGTCGAAGGTGACCTGTGTCCGCCCGTCCGGGCGCTTGATCGTGCCGAAGACGCCCATCGCTCCGGCGACGTGCTTCGCAACCATCGTCCCGCTCGGGACGGTGATGGCCGGCCATTGCTTCTCGCAGGCGCCGGTGCAGTGGACCTTCTTGTCCTTCTCTTTGTTCCACGTGTAGAGGGCGAGGTGGCCCTTCGTCGCGAGGACCGGGCCGAACTGCTTCGTCTTCCAGACGACCACTGGTTTCGCGTCGGCTCGCACTGCCGATGCGCCGGCCGCGAGTGCGGCGGCGGCTGCTGCGGCGAGCACGAGGAGAATCAACGCACGCATCGCGTACTCCTTCGGTTGCTGTCGCGATCGTTCTAGGTGTCGCGTGCCGGCGCCGCCAGAGTTGCGCGCGCGGCTTAAGAAAACGTTCAGCCGCTGCGTTGTAAGGTGCGGGCGTGAACGACGAGCCCGCCACGCGCATCGCCGAGCTCTTGCACGAAGCGGCCGAGACGCACCACACGGTCTTTCGCATCACCGACGGCGACGATCCGGACTGGGCGTCGTGGTATGCGGACTGGCTTCTGAACTTGTCGGAGCTGCCGCGGCTCCTGGCGTCGAAGCCGGTACGGAGTCATCTCGTCCACGCCCTCGTGCAGCTCGACCGCGACTACACCGCGAGCGGATCGTCCGAGGCGTGGGAGGGTTGGTACGCACGCGAGCTGCTACAACAATTCGCATGACACCGAAAGTCGAGAAAACAGATGAGGAGTGGCGGCGCGACCTGACGCCCGAGCAGTACGAGGTCCTCCGCCGCAAGGGAACCGAGCCGCCGTTCAGCGGCGAGTACGACGAGACGTTCGAGCCGGGCACGTACAGGTGCGCCGGCTGCGGCGCCGAGCTCTTCACGTCGGGGACGAAGTACGACTCCGGCTGCGGCTGGCCCGCGTTCTACGCACCCGCGGCCGAGGACGCGATCGAAGAAGAGCGTGACACGAGCCACGGGATGGTGCGTACGGAAGTCATGTGCGCGAACTGCGGCGGCCACCTCGGCCACGTGTTTCCCGACGGGCCCGCGCCGACGGGGCAGCGCTACTGCATCAACTCGCTCTCGCTCGAGCTCGACCCCGAATAGCGCTCGCCCGCGCGAATCGCGACGCTCAGTCGATTGGCCGGCGGCGCGAGTGGGCAGGCCCAGCGCGGGTCGTACGAGCACGACGGGTTGTAGGCGTAGTTGAAGTCGACGACGAGACGATCGCCGTCGGAACCGAGGTCGGCGCCCTTGACGGTGTCGAGCACATAGCGACCGGCCCCATAGGTCTCATTGCCGCTCGTCGCGTCTGCGAATGGAAGGAAGACGCCGCCGCCGTAACCGTCGAGCCAGTAGAGCTCGAGCGCGTGCGTCGCGCCTGCGAGATCGAAGCGCGCAATGGCGAAGCGGCTGAACCGCACGACCGAGCCCGCGCTGCCGGCGATTTCGAGCGCACTCGGCTCGACCGGCTCCACGCTCGCGAGGACTCGGAACGCGGCGTCGTAGTCGAAGTAGTCGACGCCGGCAAAGCCCGCGCGTGCCTCGGCCGGAACCGGCGACTGAGCATGCGTCCGGAACAGGTCGTCGCGCGTGGCGCGCCAGCGCTGCCAAGCCCGTTCCGGCTCGGAGTCGGCGCGAACCTCCGCGTAGAGCGCGTGGACGCGGCGCTTCCAGTCGAGCAGGGCGAGCTCGTCGATCACGCCGAGATCGCGATCCGCGGTTGCGCTTTCGGATCGAGCCAACGGAGCGTCTGCAGCAAGTGTGCGAGGGGCAGGCTGACGCAGCCTGCAGTTGGGCGGCCTGTGTCCGCGTGGAGGAACATCGCCGAGCCGCGGCCGGGCACGACTGGGTCCGTGTTGAAGTCCAGCGCGACGAGATGGCGATACGCGGCCCGGTAGCGCCAGAGCGCTTCGCTCGCGGCGGCGAACGGCGGCTTCGCGTTGCAGGCGACGTGACGGAAGCGGTTGTACGTGCGCGACGCAACGTCTGCGTCCCACCAGTCGCCGCACACGAGCTGGTGGTAGCGGTAGCGCACACCCGGGTTCGGCGCTGTTCCATACATCGTCGGCAGGAAGCCGAATGTGCCGAGCGGCGTCGTTCCGTCTCCTTCGTGGCGGTCGGCCGACACGCCGTTGCGCCCGACGTGCGCGCGCCACGGGCCCGCGACTGCGCGCCAACAGTTGGCGTCGCGCTCCCAGAGACGAACTGACGCCGTCGTCGCGTCCGCAGTCTGCGCCACGACGGTTACGAGTTGACGCGACGACCCTGGAAGCGAGAGACCCTTCGGCAGCGATGCCGCACACGCTTGCTCGCCGCGACCGCCGGCGGACGCCGCCGCCGGCCAGACGGCCGCTAGCGCGAGCGAGAGGCAGACGGCACGACGCATTACGCTGCCCACGATATGCGCGCCGTGCTCGCATTGGTTGCCACGGCACTCGCCGCCTCCGCAGCAGTTGCGGCCGCGCCCTCGCCGCCCGCGTTCTCGGCGCGCGTGGAGCGCGTGACCGCGGCCGACCTGCCGTACTCGTGGCGGCCGGGCTGTCCGGTCGGGCCGGCGCAGCTGCGGTTGGTGCGCCTCCGCTTCTGGGGCTTCGACCACCGCGCGCATGCGGGCCGCATCGTCGTCGCTGCCTCGGTCGCACACGATGTCGTCAGCGTCTTCCGCGAGCTCTACGGCGCGCGCTTTCCGATCCGGCGGATGGATCCAATCGACATCTTTCACGGCAGCGACAACGCTTCGATGGCCGAGGACAACACGTCTGGATTCAACTGCCGCTACGCGGTTGCGACGGGACCGAAGCGATGGTCCTCGCACGCGTTCGGCACCGCGATCGACGTGAACACGGTCGAAAACCCGTACGTCCTCGGTGGAAGAGTGCGACCGCGTAACGGCGCCGCTTACGTCGACCGCTCGCGTTACCGCCCCGGCATGGCCGTCGCCGGCGGAGTGCTCGTGCGCGCGTTCGCAAGCGTCGGGTGGGGCTGGGGCGGAAGCTGGAGCGGCTCGCCGGACTATCAGCATTTCTCCGCTAACGGCCGCTGAGCAATCCTTCGTGTGGGATGCTTGCTGCGCGTGGCTGCGCCTGCATCGGAGCAAACCTTCCGTAGCGAGCTCGGCTCGCCGCTCGGCCTGTCGC
The DNA here is from genome assembly GCA_046734795.1 of Actinomycetota bacterium. Taxonomy (GTDB): domain Bacteria; phylum Actinomycetota; class Thermoleophilia; order Gaiellales; family Gaiellaceae; genus JBKPRX01. The sequence goes on along the minus strand of JBKPRX010000063.1, from coordinate 4,542 downwards.
TCGGTCAGGTCGTTGCGCTCTTGGTCGCCGTCGCGTTCGGAGTCGGCGTCGCGAGCAGCGGCGCGTTGTGGGACGTCGGCGGCTCGAACGGCGTCCTCGACTTCCGCAGCCCGGGATTCACGGTCACGGCGCTCGTTCTCTTCCCGATCGTCGGCGCGTTGCTCGTCTTCATGCTCTGGCACAACCGGCACGTCGAGCGCGGCTCGGGTCGGCAAGCGTTCGAGCTGCTCGCAATCGCCGCGATTGCCGCGGTTGCGGCGGGGCTTCTCTTCGGTGGGGCGCCGAAGCGCGAGACGGGCGCTCGCGCGCCGACGTCTCCGCCGGTGCGCACGCTGCAACAGCCGCCGGCGCACGCTGCGGACGGCGGGACCGGCTTCACGCTCGGCACGTGGTGGTGGATCGCCGCCGCGCTCGTGTTGGCCGTGGGCGGCGCTGCTGCGTTGCGTACGCTCACACCCGAGCACGCGCCCGAGGTGGAGCCCGAGGTCGACGAGCAACTCGAGGACGTCCGCGAAAGCATCACGCTCACCCTTGCGGACGTCGAGCGTGAGCCCGATCCGCGCGTCGCAGTGATCAAGGCGTACGCAACGCTCGAGCTTGCGCTCGATGGGGCAGGGCTGCCGCGGCGGGCGGTCGAGACGGCGCTCGAGTACCTCCAGCGTGTGCTCGGTGCCTTCTCGGTCACTCGCGTGCCGCTCGAGCGACTGACGTCGCTCTACCACGAGGCGAAGTTCAGCGCGCATCCGGTCGATGCGGAGATGAAGCGCGATGCGATCAGCGCGCTCGCGGCGATCCAGGATCAGTTGGAGGCGGCGTCGTGACCGGTGCGGTCGCGCGCGTCTTCGCGGCAGCCGTGGCGGGCGTCGCGATCGGTCTCGTGTTCGAGCCGAACGTGCAGGACGCCGTGCGAGTCGCGCTCCTGTTCGCGCTCGCAGCCGTCGTGGCTCTGGTCGCCGTGCGCGTCTACGAGTGGCAGAGCGATGCTGAAGAGCTCCAGGAGCTCGAGCTTCCAACCAGTGCGGCTGGAGAGTGGCGGATCCCACAGCTCGATGCGGCGCGGCTTCAAGCGCGCGCCGCGGGCTCGAGCGCGGACGCAATGCATCGCTTCTTCCGGCCGGTCCTCGTCGAGCTCACTGCGGCGCGGCTCGCGCGAAGGTACGGCACCGACCTCCAGCGAGAGCCCGAAGCCGCCCAAGCGCTCGTCAGTCCGGAGCTGTGGGACATCGTGCGCTCGAACCGTCCGGCGCCGCACGAGACGCACGGGCGCGGGCTCTCGATGCGCCGACTCCGGGCGCTCGTGAGCGAGGTTGAGCGCATTTGAGCGAGCTGAGCGTCCGTGACGTTCGCGAGCGTGTGACGCTAATGCTCGACGAAGTGGAGCGCGCCGTCGTCGGGAAGCGCGATGCGCTCGAGCTCGTCGCGCTCGGTTTGCTCGCCGACGGGCACGTGCTTCTCGAAGACTTTCCGGGTCTTGCGAAGACGCTCGTTGCTCGCTCCTTCGCGCAGGTGTCGACGATGAGCTTCGCGAGGATTCAGTTCACGCCGGATTTGATGCCGGCCGACGTCACGGGCTCGGTCATCTTCGACCAGCGGCGAAGCGACTTCGAGTTCCGGCCCGGCCCGGTGTTCGCGAACCTCTTGCTCGGAGACGAGATCAATCGCGCGCCGCCGAAGACGCAGGCTGCGCTTCTCGAGGCGATGCAGGAGCGGCAGGTCACGATCGACGGCGAGACGCACAAGCTCGAGCGTCCGTTCCTCGTGCTCGCAACGCAGAACCCGATCGAGTACGAGGGCACGTATCCGCTTCCCGAGGCGCAACTCGATCGGTTCCTGCTGCGGCTCGGGATCGGCTACCCGTCGAACGACGACGAGTGGACGATGCTGGAACGCCGTGCGCAGCGCCGAGAGGACGAGATCGAGCTCGAGCCCGTTGTCGATGCGCCGACGCTTGTCGCATTGCAGCGAGCGGTGGAGGGCGTGTACGTGGCGGAGAGCATCGGGCGGTACATCGTGCAGCTCGTCGATGCGAGCCGCCACAGTCCGCGTGTACAGGTCGGTGCGAGCCCGCGCGGCTCGCTCGCCATCTTCAAGCTCGCGCGCTGCAAAGCTGCTCTTGCCGGGCGCGACTTCGTTCTTCCGGACGACGTGAAGGCGGTTGCGGTACCGGCCCTGGCGCATCGACTAACGCTGCGGCCCGAGACGTGGGTGCAGCGGATCACGCCCGACGCGGTTGTCGCCGAGCTCCTGGAGACGGTGCCGACGCCTGCCGCGGACGAGGCGATGCTGCGCCGCGGATGAAGACGCTCGTTGCGCCGAAGCTCGCCGTCTACGCGGCTCTTGCGGGAGGAACGTTGGTGGTCGCGATCGCGGTCGGGCGACCCGAGATTGCAGTTATCGCGATTCCCTTCGTGGTGTATCTCGTTGCCGCGATCGCACTCGTCCGGCCTGTCGATGTGAGCGTGTCGCTGACGCTCGAGCGCGAGCGCGTGCTCGAGGACGACGAGGTGCACGGCATCCTCGAAGTGAGCTCGACCACGGGCGTCGCCGAGCTCGACGTCGTGCTAGCGCTTCCGGAAGGCGTCGCAGCCGTCGAGACACGGCCGCGCGTTGTCGTCACTGTCGAGCGCGGCCGGCGCCGGCGGATCGACCTGAGGCTCGCCGCAAATCATTGGGGTGCGTACCGACTCGGAAGCGGCGTTATTCGCGCGCGCGACAGCTTCGGGCTCGTCGCGCACGAAGGTGAGCTCGACGCCGTCGCACCGCTCCGCGTCTATCCGCGGCCGGAGCGGCTGAACGCGCTCGTCGCTCCCGCGGACACACAACCGTTCTCGGGCGACCGAGTCTCTCGGGCGAAAGGAGAGGGGATCGAGTTCGCGGACATCCGTGCATTCCGCGCAGGCGATCGCATTCGCCGCGTGAATTGGCGCGCCACCGCGCGGCGAGGCGAGCTGATCGTGAACGAGGAGCATCCGGAGCGGAATAGCGACGTCGTCCTCTTCCTCGATGGCCTCGCGTCGGGTCCCGAGCTTCTGGATCGCACCGTTCACGCTGCGGCCCAGCTCGCGCGCGGGTATCTCGATCGGCACGACCGCGTCGGTTTGATCGGTTTCGGCGGCGCGCTGGACTGGCTCGCGCCTGCTCTCGGCACTCGGCAGCTCTACCGGATCGTCGAGACGCTCGTGGACGCCGAGTTCGCGCGTGGACTCGTTTCGCTGCGTGTTGCCGACCCGTACGCGACGGTTGCTGCGGCGCTCGAGGGTTCGTGGACAGCGGCAGAGCTGCTGCCACCGCGCAGCCTGCCGCCGCAGGCGCTCGTCTTGGCGCTGACTCCGCTCTTGGACGAGCGCGCGGCGCGCACGCTGCTCGACGTCAGGGCGCGCGGCTTCGATCTCGCTGTCGTCGACCTCTCGCCTCTTCCGTACGCACCGCGACCGAAGAGCCGCGTCGACGACGTTGCATTGCGTCTTTGGGCGCTGCGCCGCGACGTCTTGCGCTACCGATTCGAGCAGCTCGGCGTCGTTCTGACGGACTGGCCGGACGGGAAACCGCTCGCGGCCGTGATCGAGGAGGTGAACGCATCGCGGCATTCCGTGCATCGACTCTCCGCTTGACTATCGCCGCGGCGGCGGCTGTGCTCGGCGCGGTGCTCGCCGTCTGGCCGCTCGCCGACGCAGGCGACGCAGCGAGCATGGTGCAGTCGCTCGCGATCGTCAGCGGCGTCGCGCTCGTCGTCGCAATCGTCGGCCTCCCCGGCGCGATGGCGGTCGTCGCCGCTGCGCTCGCGGCCGAGGCCGTGCTGCGGACCGTAGCGAACGGGCTCGGGACTCCGGCTGCGATCGCCGAAGGCATTGGGCTGCTCGTTCTGTGTGAGTTGCTCTCGTGGCGAGGCACGCTCGTCCGTGGGAGCCTCGTCGAACGCAGCGTTGTCGGTCGGCGCGTAGCTCTGCTCGTTCTCGTCTCGGCGGGCGCTGTCGTCGCGGGGCTCCTCGTTGTCGCCGGCGGACGTGTCTAGAAGAGCGGGGCGTGCGGCGCGGGAAGGTGATGTAGGTGTACACCGCTGTAAGCGAGGTCGCACGGTTTGCAGCCGAATTCCGTGATGTAGGTGTACACCGGCGGTATTCGGCTCGAGCCGCCGCGCTAAAACGCCAGATCGCCGGCGAGAAGCTGGCGCGCGATCGTGCGCCGCTGGATCTCGCTCGTCCCATCCGGCACGCGGATCGTCCTCGCCCAGCGGAGGCCTGCCTCGAGCCGCACCTCGTTTGTGAGTCCCATCGCGCCGTGCACGTTGATCGCGCGATCCATCACCCGGAAGAGCATCTCGGTGCAGAAGACCTTGACCATCGACGTCTCCTTCCGCGCCGGCAGTCCTTGCTCGACCTTCCACGCGCAGTGCCACACCATGTTCTTCGCCGCGTAGATGTCGAGTGCGCTGTCTGCGAGAAGAAGCTGAATTGCCTGCTGCTCCGCGATCGGCTTGCCGAACGCGATGCGCTGCTGGGCGTAGTCGACCGCCTTCGCCAGGGCCCACTCGGCTTGTCCGAT
>JBKPRX010000062.1:0-7984 GCA_046734795.1 Actinomycetota bacterium | reverse complement strand
GTCGGAGGGCAACACATCGAAAACGGGCGGCTTGCGCCGGCCGTTTCGATTTGAGGCGAGGCAGCAGCACCGTCTGCGACGCTACTGCTCCTCGCGGGTTCTCGTATTACGGCAGGATCGGACGAATCAGGACGGTCGTCGTCGAGATTTCGTACGGATTGGCTGCGCCGAAATTGATCGGCTCGAAGATGGCAGCAGCCTCGCCGGCAACGAGAGCGTCGTAACTCCGGACCGGGACGAAGGCGAAGCTGTAGGCGTACGCCCAGGTGTAGCTCAGCTGAACGACGCGCAAAGGTGCGCCGTACCCGGGCTGACCTGGTGCAGCCAGTAGCACGTGGTCGTGGTATGGAATTGGCGAAGGCAGTCCGTTGTTCTGTGGCTGGTAGCCGGAGGGCAAGGTGATCGGGCCCGACGTCCCTGCTGCGACGGGGAAGCCGATGACGTAGATCGGCGACGCCTCCTGGAGCAGGCCTTGTGAAGCGTCGAAGACGATTCCCGCTGCCGTATTGATCTGGTACGTCTGGCCGCCGGCATAGACGCTCTCGGTTCGTGGTTCGGCGAGTGCGGCCGTCGCTGCGACAAGAATCAGCGCGAGCGACATCGCTGCCGCGGTCGCGATCAGGCTGAGGCGTGAAGGTCGATGGAACAAGGTGTTCTCCTTTGCTGGACTTGCAGTCCTTCAGCTGAGCTCGGATGCACTCGACGTCGATCAGTTCGCCCGTCTCGGTGGCGCGCGAGCCACCGACGGTGAACCCGGCGGCGGTTGCGTTCGACCCGACTGCCGCCCGGGTCGAACGTGATCACCGGTTCGCCTTCCGGTTCGACTCGGGTGCGAAGTCTTCGTCGATCGCTACGACATCGATCCTCCTTCTCGGTTCGCTAGCGACGGCGGTGTTCACCGGAGCAGCCCTTCGCCCCGCCTCGCGTCGGCCGAGAACGACCGCGGCGACGAGGAGGATCCCGCCTGCCGTCGAGGCGGCAGCAATGCCGATCCAGTCAAAGCCGCCCATCTCGCCCTCCGTTCGTCAGCTGCTGCGTGTCTTGGACAAATCGTCTCGGCAGGCGGTTGGCGATCGGCTGGAATTCGCCAGTCACGTGGTTGGAGTGCCGACCTCGATGCCGCTATTCGCCCACGGGCCGCAGTGCTAGGTTCGAATCGACCGAAGGCGCGCGGACATCGAATTCCGGATACTGGGACCATTCGAGGTGCTGGACGGCGGCCACCGTCTCAGCCTCGGCGGCCGTCAGCAACGCGCCCTTCTGGCACTGCTTCTCTTGCATGCGAATGAGGTCGTGCCCGTGGATCGCATCCTCGAAGTGCTCTGGGGTGATGAACCTCCGGCGAGCGCGACAAAGAGCGTTCACGCGCTGGTCTCGAAGTTGCGCAGCAGACTCGAGCGCGAGGCGGCCGCGCACGGAGCGGATGGTGTCGAAAACGGCGTCTTGCTGACTCGTCCGCACGGTTACGTCCTGACCGTTGCGCCGGGCGAGCTCGATGTCCATCGCTTCGAGGCGCTCGTTCAGGAGGCAAGACGCGAACTTGCGACCGAGCGAGTTGCAGAGGCGGCCGAGAAACTGCGCGAAGCGCTCGCACTTTGGCGAGGCCCGCCACTGGCCGAGTTCGCCTACGACTCTTTCGCGCAGATCGAGATTCGAAGGCTGGAGGAACGACGACTCTCGGCGCTCGAGGAGCGAATAGACGCGGATCTCATGCTCGGGCGTGAGCGAGACGTCATCCACGAGCTCGAAGCGCACGTCGCTGCGAATCCGCTTCGGGAGCGTCCCCGCGCACAGCTCATGCTCGCGCTCTACCGGACCGGGAGGCAGGCGGAGGCATTGGACGTCTACCAGCGGGCGAGGAAGACGCTCGTCAGCGAGCTCGGAATCGAGCCGGGGTTGGCTCTACAGCAGCTCGAAGCGCAGATCCTGAACCAGGATCCCGCCCTCGACCGCCCGATCCAAGACGAGCGGCGACCGCACCGCGTGCGACGGCGAAAGCGCCGTCGCGCCTACGTCGTCGCGCTCGCTTCGCTTCTGCTCGCAGCTGCGGCGACTGCGGCGACAGTCCAATTAACCGCCAGCTCGAACAACCGGTCGAACGCCGCCGAGAGCACCGGCTCCATCGCCGCGATCGATCCGCACACGCAGCAGGTCGTGGCACGAATCCCTGTCGGCAACACAGCGTCGGCCGTAGCCGTCGGCGCGGGATCCGTTTGGGCGATCAATGCCGACGACCGGACGATCTCACAGATTGATCCCGAGACCAGGACGCTGCTGAAGACGTTCGGGACGGGTGGCGTTCCGACAGACCTCGGAGCCGGAGCAGGCGGAATCTGGGTCGGAGACGGGTTCCAAGGCCAACTTGCCTCCGGCGTCCCGACGACATTTCCGCGCGCGTTGACGCGGATCGACCCCGTAACGGCCCACACGCTCGCGACGGTCGAGCTGTCACGCAAAGGAGGAGTGCCGCCGTGGCCAGGCCGCTCGCCCGGCGAAACGCACGTTGCAGTCGGCGAGGGATCGATTTGGGTCCTGAACCCGAATCAGACGTTGGCGCGCATCGATCCGCAGACGAATCGGATCATCGCGACCGTTCGTTCGCTGAAGGCTACGACGATCGCGACCGGACTCGGATCCGCGTGGGCGATCGCCGTCGACGGCTCGCTGGTCCGGATCAATCCGCGAACCGCGACGGTGACGGCGAGGATCCGGCTCGCGGCAACGAGCCTCGACGGTATTGCGGTCGCCGGCGGCGCGGTGTGGGTGACTGACCCGTTCGGCGGCTCGGTCTGGCGAATCGATCCCGACCCGCTTGTCATGCGAACGATTCCAGTCGGAATCGGCGTGACCGGCGTCGCGGGTGGAACGCATGCCGTCTGGGCGAGCAACGACTGGGCCGACACGATCTCCCGCATCGACACGGACACGAACCGAGTCACGAACGTGATTTCGATCCGATCTCCGCGCGACGTAGCAGTCGGGGCGGGGTTCGTCTGGACAGCAATGGAGTCTTTGGCCCCGGCGTCCTGCGGAAAGACGATCTACGGGGGCACCGGAAAACCGGACTACGTCATCGTCTCCGATCTGCCGCTGCAGACTTCCGGTCGCGACCGCTTGGTGACTTCACAATCCGTGCAAGGGATCGCGCTCGTTCTGCGACAGCATCACTACCGCGCCGGAAAGTACACGGTTGGCTATCGATCTTGCGACGATTCGACCGCGCAGGCAGAGAGCTTCGACGTTGGAAAGTGCGTCGCAAACGCGAAGGCGTACGCGGAAGACCGGCGCGTCATGGGAGTCATAGGTCCGTACAACTCCGCCTGCGCCGAGGTCCAGATTCCGATCGCCAACAGAGCACCTGAGGGGCCGCTTGCCATCGTCAGCGGCTGGAACACATTCAGCTTCCTGTCGCGCCGAACGCCTTCCGCTCCCGCGAACATGCTCCGCTGGCTCTACCCAACCGGAAAGAGAAACTATGCGCGACTGATCGCGGAGGATCGCGTGCAGCTACTCGCCGGCGCCATGCTCGCCCGGAAGCTGGGCGGCAACCGGGCGTTCCTACTCTCTAGTGCCTCACCCGACGGCAGAGAGATCGCGAAGTTCTACCGCCACGCGGCGGCCAGCACCGGACTGAGGATCGTCGGGTCGGGAGTTTGGAGCCCCGATGCCACGAGCTACAGGGGCCTCGTCGAGAAGGTTGCGCGCTCGCATCCAGCCGTGGTCTATCTCGGCGGCTTGCTCCCGCAAAATGCCGGCCGGCTCGTCAAAGATCTTCGTAGTCGTCTCGGCCCGCGGGTGAAGCTGATTGCCCCGGACACCTTCCTGCCGATCTCCGACCTTCGCACAGCAGCAGGGCGAGCGGCGGTCGGTATGTATGTGACTGTTGCCGGGAAGCCGAACGGCTACCTTCCCGCGGCCGGGAAACGCTTTCTCCGACAGTTCCGTGCTTCCCGCCACGCGGAAATCGCGGTTTCGCTCGGAGCCGCTTATGCCGCCCAGGCGGCGGAGGTTCTGCTGACGGCGATCGAGCGGTCGGACGGAAGCCGTGATTCGGTCACGAAGGAGCTTCTGGGCACGCGAGTCGAAAACGGGATCCTTGGCAGCTTCGACTTTGATCGTTACGGCGACACGACGTCAGGGCCAATCACGGTGTACCGCGTCACCGCAGGACGCAGGCCGTTCGTCATCGACGACGTCATTACGCCTACGGCAGGGCTCCTCGAGACCAAGCGCTCGGGCCGGTAGAGCTTGCTCTAGCCGCTGTCAAAGGGCCGCGTGAGTGTCCGGAGTGACGCCATAGGATTGCGCCGTGCCGTTCACGCTCAAGAACATCAAGGCGGATCTTGAGGACCTCGGCTCGAGGTTCGACGGCGCACCGGACCTCGAGTTCCGTGCGGCGACGAAGGCGCTCGAGCTCGAGAACTCCGGCCTGAGCTATCAGCGCGTCCCGCCCGGCTATCGCTTTCCCTACGGCCACACGCACCTGAAGCAAGAAGAGGTGTACGTGGTCGTGCGCGGGAGCGGACGAATGAAGGTCGACGACGACATCGTCGAGCTCGAACAATGGGACGCGGTGCGCGTCCCGCCCGGCATGTGGCGAGGCTACGAAGCCGGGCCGGAAGGGCTCGAGCTCCTCGTCATCGGCGGGCCCAACCTCGGCGAGAACCCGCGCGACGACGTCGAGGGCGAGCGCGACTGGTGGGCCGATTAGCTCCGCCGGCCGCGGGACGGCTTCCGCGGGGACGTCGCCGCGGCCGCGAGGCGGCAGGGCGAACTGCGTCCGCACTCGCGCGCAGCGTTCCTGTGGCGGCTCAGGTCGCGCGCTTCGTCGCGGTCAGCCCCCTGAACGCCTGAGTCTGCCGCCAGGCGTTGACGCTAACGCGCGATCTCCCAGATGTGACCGGCCGGGTCGCGAAAGCTGGCGGTGCGGATTCCCCACGGACGATCCATCGGCCCGTTCAGCAACTCGACTCCGCGGCGCTTCAGCTCGTCGACCTTCGCATCGACGTCGTCCACCTGGAGTGTGAACTGGAACCTGACGCCCGCGTCGGCACTCGCAACTGGGGCAGGCGCGACAAGCTCGGGCGCTTCACTTGTGTTCAGCAGATTGAGCAGCGTGTCGCCGAACTTGAAGACAGCCGAGTTGTCGTCTTCGAAGAAGACCGGGAGTGCAAAGACGTCGCTGTAGAAGCGCTTCGCAGCCGCGAGGTCTTCGACGAATAGCGTGATCGCGACGATTCCTCCGGGCCATGTTCGTTGTGCGTTGTCGTTCGTCTGCGTGGGCTCGCTCATGCCTCGTCTCCTATCGCCGTTCGTTGCAGCGTGCCTGGCCACGCATGGATGTGTACGTGCACATACGCCGCCGATGCGACGAGCGCGAGGCGGGAGACATCGTTCGACGTCTCCCGCCTCGCTCCCGCGTTACAGAGGCCTCACTAGCAGCCGGCGTTGATGTAGGAGTCCATGTAATCAGCCGCCTTGTTCACGTAGTACCAGTGAAGAACGGGCCACCCCCAAAGCCCACCGGGGGTGCTGTTAGCCAGCATGGTGTAGCGGTCGGCCGCCTGCGCAAGTGCCTTACAGACATATTCAGGTACGAGCCGCTGCGCCGACGCAGACGGCGCTGCGGCGAGAGCACCGCCTCCGACCGTCGCGGCTACCAGTGCTGCCACTACCAGCATCTTGAGCTTGTTCATCGTCCCTTCCTCCTCGTTCGTTCCGCCCGTTTGGCGGCTATGCGAGGAAGGACACCGAACGCTGCCGCGCATTCCCCTGTTTCGGAACGGTGGTGGGCATCGTTCGAGTTTTAGAGCGGGTCGTGGAGTTCCTTGACGTCTACGACGACGAAGCGCTCGTTCGCCTCGACAACCTGCCAACTGCGCGCGCCACGCGGCTCGTGCTCGGGATGGATGGCCCAGTAGCCATTGTGGTCAACCGCATCCTCCTCCTCCCAAAGCATCTCGATGGTGGCTGTGCAATCGAGCGCTCCGCATTCGCAACGACGGGTGTGGAGCTTGAACCACCCACTCATCGATCAGCAGTCATAGCAGCAACGAGAAACGTTTCGCGCGATCCAGGTGAGGCCGTTCCGTTCCTCGATCGCTGACATCTCCTCCCGGAAGCTGCCGACCTCTGCGGAGTCATCGTTGTGCCGGAACTCGTCTTCCTCGAATCGCATGACGAGTCGGGAATATCCGCGGCTCCGCGGTGTCCTTGGTTATGACCACGCTCAACGATCGGAGGAGATGAGGCATGCGCTTGCACCGATACTCCCTATTCGCCGCGACCGTCGTTGTCGCCGTCGCGGCAACGACCGCAGTGGCGCTCGGCGCCACCGGTACGGCCGGCACTGCGCACACTGCGAAGAAAGCGAACCAGCTGCAGATCGCGCTCACGCCCTCGTCCAGCCAGCTCGCGGCGTGCATGCCGGGAGCGCAGCTGCACGTCAACGTGGCTCTCACTACCGAGGAGCACGGCTTCGACACATTCGACATCGCGGCGCGCAGTCTGCCGCCGGATCGTGCGTTCACGATCTTCTTGGTTCAGCAGGCGGGTTCCCCGTTCGGCGCCGCCGAGTACATCGGCGACCTCAGCACGGACGCACACGGCAACGGACACACGAAGCTGAGGCTAATCGTCGAGGAAGCGTTCTCGTCGACGCTCGTCAATGGCAGCCGACAGCGTGTCGATCTGAACAGGATCGGCGTATGGTTCGCCGACCCGCTCGCAGACGACTTCTGCGTCGGCGACGGCAGCCCCGTCACGCCGTTCGACGGCGACGACTCGGCCGGCGTTCAGGTTTTCAATTCCGCCAACGCCGATCCGCTTCCCGCCCCCTGACCAACCACGGCCGTGCGGCGTCCGGCGTCGCACGGCCGCAACAACCCGGGGTCTCTGCAGATCCCTGCTGGCGATTCGGATGGCGGTCGTCCTATTCGTGTTGGACGTTGTCGTCAGATCGTCGCCCACCTGCTCGACATCCTCATGCGCGACCGGACTGACGGCGCATTCATCGGCCGCCGAACATCTCTACGCGGTCATCCCAGGGCTGTTAGTCGCGTGCGATACGCTCGCGGCCTGCGATCCCTTCGGCAGGAGCGCTTTGATTCGCTTCGTTCGCCGCGTTCGCCGAACGATCACGATCTTTCTTCGACGGGTATGGCGAGACGGTGCACTCTTTGGCCGTTCTGGCCGACGGTGACCGCTCTTTCGGGGAAGGTTGTCCGCCTTCACCGTTGGTGGATCGGGCGGGCGGGTGTTCTCTTGACGAGCTGTGCAGCTCCTCACGCTCGTCGTTCGTCAAACCCGCGCTTTCCGTCGGTTAGACGTTGGCGGCGGCCGCCGACACTCTCGCGCGCAGGCTGTTCGTGAGTGAGACGGCGACGCCGACGAGGGCGGCGAGAAGGGCGGTCCCGCACAACAGCAGACCGGAGGCGAGTCCGAAGTTGATCGCCTGCTCCTTGCCGATGCCGAGCGCCAGCAGGATGCCGGCGGTCGTGCTGACGTTGACGATCGCGCCGCCGGAGGTGATCGGGATGAGAGCGGCGGCGGCACCCACGCAGAGGACGACGAGGGCCAGGGTGGGTGAGAAGGCGACCCCGAGCGAGGCGAGCAAGACCGTGCTGCCGAGCGCACGCGTGGTCCAGCAGCCGAATAGGAAGCAGCCGGCGGCGATCGCCGAGCGCGTGCTAGAGGTCGAGCGAGCCGCGACGCGTTCGGCGGCCTTTTGCAGGCGTGCGTGCCGGCGCACGAACGGCAACTGGTTCAGCCGCGGTCCGGCGGCGAGCACACCGCAGGCGCCGACGCCGAAGAGAACGACCAGCATCAGCGGCGCGCGGAAGCCTGCCGAACTCGTCGCGGTGGCCGAGATCGACAGCGGCAGGAAGGCAACAGCATCGACGAGGCCGAGCGTCACGATCGAGAGCGCGATCGCCTCGAGCGTGAGGCAGATGCCGCCGAGTCTGCGCAGGGTGCCGATCTTTAC
>JBKPRX010000061.1:0-22567 GCA_046734795.1 Actinomycetota bacterium | reverse complement strand
CGCCCCGCCGTTGCCGGCGGTCTCTCGTTTTCTCGACCCACCTCGTTTGTGAAGGAGCAGCATGTCCACGCTTGCATCACCATCAGCTTCGAGCTCGTCCAGCAGCCGTGACGTTCCGGCTGTCGAGGTCCGGGCTCTTCGCAAGGAGTTCCGGCGGCGTGATCGCAACGCCGGGCGGTTCAGAGCGAAGCGCAGCACACCGGCGCTGAAGGGCGTCACGTTCGAGATCGCGCGTGGCGAATGCGTCGCGATCCTCGGCCAGAACGGATCCGGGAAGTCGACGCTCGTCCGGCTCCTGTCGACGCTCCTTCTCCACGACGGAGGGAGCGCGCGTGTGTTCGGCCACGACGCGTTCCGCGAGACGCGCGCCGTGCGCCAGCTCGTCAATCGCGTCTCGGTCGAGGCGAGCTTCTTCAAGAAGATGTCGGCGGAGGAGAACCTCGCCTACGCGGCGCGCTTCTACGGCATGACGCATCGTGAGACCGACCGCGAGATTCCCGAAATCCTCACGCGCGTGGGCTTCCCCGCGGATCGGCGCAACGAGCCGATGGAGAACCTGTCGCGCGGGATGCAGCAGAAGGTCGCGCTTGCGCGTGCGCTTCTGACGTCGCCGGTGTTGCTCTTGCTCGACGAGCCGACGACAGGTCTCGACCCGCGTTCGAAGCTCGAGGTACAGGAGTTCATCCGAGAGGTTCGCGCCGAGCACGACGCGACGATCCTGCTCTGCACGCACGACTTGACCGAAGCGGAGACGCTTGCGGACCGCGTCGGGATCCTCGACCGCGGCGAGCTCCTGTGCCTCGAACCGGTCGACGAGCTGAAACGACGCTTCGACGCCGAGACGCTCGAGCAGGCGTTCTTCGCGGCGACGGGGCGCGACTTCGAGCTGGACGACGAAGAGGATCCGGACTTCGGGGTGTTCGAATGAGCGCCTTTGCCGTTCGCATGCGTCACGAGCTGATCGGCGCGGGCGGCGTCGTCGAGCGGAACTGGTACCTCACGAAGCGCTACATCTGGTGGGACTTCGCGTGGTTCCTATGGACCGTCGCGAACACGCTCACGATCGTCTTCATCGCGAAAGGGATCGAGGCCGCCGGCGGCAAGATCGACGTCGAGCAGACGACAACGACGCTCCTGATCGGCGCCGTCGTCTGGGCGTACCTCGGGATCCTCTTCGAGTTCCTGACGGAGACGGTCACCTGGGAACGCTGGGAAGGGACGATCGAATACACCTTCATGGCGCCGCTCTCGCGTGCTTCGCATCTCGCAGGCATGGGCGTCTTCGCGTTCCTGTACGGCCTCGCGCGCGCCGTGCTGCTGTTCGCGGTCGTCGCGATGTTCTTCAGCCTGTCGATGCCGGACGCGAACTTCATCGCGGCCGTCGTCGTGCTCGCGATCGCTTCGATCTCGTTCATCGGGATCGGGATGATGGCGTCCGTCCTGCCGCTGATCTCGCCGGAGAAGGGCGCGCAGCTCGGCTTCGTCGCGCAGGGAACGCTGCTCGTCGTCTCGGGTGTCTACTACCCCGTCGACGTGCTCCCGCAGTGGATGCAGTGGCTGGCGGCGATCTCGCCTGCGACATACGCCCTCGATGCATGTCGCGACGCGATCCTGCGCGGCGACGGTCTGACGTCGATGTGGGACGAGATCTGGCCGCTTCTCATCATCGGCGCGGTCTCGGTACCGCTCGGCCTCTGGGTCTTCCGGAGAGGCGAGCTGTACGCGAAGCGGCACGGCAAGCTGAAGCGGAGCGGCTGAGGCCATGCCGATCGATCACTTCGACAACGAGGTCGCAGCGGCGTACGACGACTCCGTCGGTGAGGAATTCGAGCCGGCGACCATCGCTGCAACGGCCGACTTCCTGGCCGCGATTGCAGGCGATGGCGCCGCGCTCGAATTCGGCATCGGCACCGGCCGGATCGCACTGCCGCTGAGCGAACGCGGAGTTGACGTCTTCGGCATCGACCTCTCGGATGCGATGCTGGCGCGCTTCCGCGAGAAGCCGGGCGCCGAGGCGATCGACGTTGTCCGAGGCGACTTCGCGACGACGCACTTCGGACGAACATTCGCGCTCGTTTACCTCGTCTTCAACACGATCAACAACCTGACGACGCAGGACGAACAGGTCGCATGCTTCTTGAACGCGGCGTCCCAGCTCGAGCCCGGCGGCAGCTTCGTCGTCGAGGTGGGTGTCCCGCAGCTGCAGCGGCTGCCGCCGGGCGAGACCGTCCGGCCTTTTCTCGTCTCGCCGACGCGGCTCGGCTTTGACGAATACGACGTTGTCTCGCAGCACCTGATCTCGCATCACTACTCATTCGGTGATGGCGAGGGCGCCGCGCGATCCATCCCGTTTCGTTATGTGTGGCCGTCCGAGCTCGATCTGATGGCACGCCTCGCGGGTATGACGCTCCGCGAGCGCCGGGGCGGCTGGCAGCGCGAGCCGTTCACAAGCGAGAGCCGACGACACGTTTCGGTCTGGACGAAGCCCCGCTGAGGCCGCGGCGCCTGGCGGCCTCGGTGTCAGATACCGAATCGACGCGGCAGTGCGAAATCGTTGCCGGAATGCACATCGCCGGTTACCGTCCGCTGCGTGGACGCCGAGACACGCGAGCCTCTGCTCGGGACGAGCCACTTCCAGGTGCTGATCGGCCGCGAGGAGTTCGGCTTCTCCGAAGTGACGCGGTTGACCTCGGCGACTGATCTCGACGCGGCGCCGGACCCGCCGCGGCACTACCACGAGACGGTCGTGCTGCGGCGGGCGCTCACCGACTCGCGCGCGCTCTTCGAATGGCGGCAGCGCATCGCCGCCGGCGAACGGGATCTTCGCTCTGTGACGATCCGCCAGCTCTCAGGTCCCGGCGGTCGCGCCGTGAACGCGTGGCGGCTCGTTCGCGCCTGGCCCTGCCGGTGGTCCGGCCCTTCCTTCGACGCGCTGCAGACAGCCGTCGCGTACGAGGAGATCGAGCTTGCCTTCGACGACCTCGTCTGGGTCGCGGAGCGTTCCCGACCTCACCGAGCCTCGACCAAAGGAGCCTGAAGATGGCGCAGCAGCGAGATCGGCCCTACGCGCAGTTCAACTTCCTCGTCGACATCGGCACCGGCGTGACCGACGGGGCCGACGCCGGCTTCCACGAGGTGGGCCCGATCGCGCAGAGCGTCGACGTGATCGAGTACCGCAACGGCAACGAGCGAGAGAACTCGGTGCGGAAGATCACCGGCCTGAACCGCGCAGCCGACGTGACGCTGAAGCGCGGCATCATCGGCTCGCTTTCGCTCTACCAGTGGCTGAACGACATCCGCAATGGCGATCAGAACGCATACCGCAACGTCACGATCCAGCTGATGAACGAGGACCACACAGCGACGGTGATGACGTGGAAGCTCCATCGGGCGCGGATCATCAAGCACGTCTCGGGTCCGATGAATGCGGCGTCGCATGACGTCGCGATGGAGGAGATCACGCTCGCGTACGAGCGGCTCGAGCTCGAGTAACCGAGCCGGGCACCTAGCGGCGTGCGGCGGCAAAGGCGCCGAGGCCGATGAACAAAACGCCCGGCACACGACGCTCGAGCATCGTCGTCAGACGTTTGCGGCCCCGCAGCCGCTCGGCAGCCGTTCCCGCCGCGAGCGCGTACATGCCGTCGCTCACGAGTCCGAGCGCGGCGAAGCTGACGCCGAGCACGAGCAGCTGCAACCACACGTGCCCCGCGTCCACGTCGACGAATTGCGGCAGGAACGCGAGGAAGAAGAGCGCCGTCTTCGGGTTGAGCACGTTGACGAGGACGCCATGTGCGTACGTCCGGCGGAGCGTGCGTTCACGCTTCAGCTCGTCGCGCGTCTCCGAGTCGCGGCCGAACAGTCGCAAGAGCCCGAGGACGATGAGGTACGCAGCGCCGGCGAGACGAACGACGTCGAAGGCGACCGCAGACCGGGTCAGGAGCGCCGACAAGCCAACAACGGCGGCCAGCGTGTGCACGAGCGATCCGGTCGAGATGCCGGCCACCGAGACGAAACCTGCGCGCCGGCCGCCGCTGATGCTCTGGCCGACGATGTAGGCGACGGCGGGTCCCGGAATCGCGAGCAGCGTCAGCGCCGCAACGAGAAAGAGCGCGTAGGTCGCGGCGGAAGGCACACCCAGAACCTAGTCGAGCCGCGCGAGGCACGCGCGCAATCCCTCGCGCCAATGGGGCAACATCGGCGCATTCGGACGCTCGCTTCGCAAGACGGAATACGCCGGTCGCGGCGCCGGTCGTCCGAGCTCCTCGGATGTGATGCGCCTCACCCGGCAGGCGAGCCCAGCCTCCTCGAAGATCGCCTCCGCGAAGTCGGCCCAGGTGCAGTCGCCCTCCGCCGCGATGTGCCAGCGCCCGGGCGGCAGCGCGAGCACCTCACGCGTTGCCTTCGCCAGATGGCCGACGTACGTGGGACACCCGCGCTGATCGTCCACGACGGCGACCTCGTCGCGCTCTGCGCCGAGCGCCAGCATCGTTCGGACGAAGTTGTGTCCGGTCGCGCCGAAGAGCCACGAGCTCCGCACGATCCACGCGTTGTCGCCGGCCGCCGCTTCGCCGTGCAGCTTCGTCCGCCCGTAGGCGGAACGCGGATTCGTGTGATCCGACTCGAGGTACGGGTCGCGCTTCTCGCCGTCGAAGACGTAGTCGCTCGAGAAATAGACGAGCGGCGCTCCCAGCGCCGCGGCATTGAGCGTGCCGCCGACGTTGACAGCCGCCGCGCCTTGCGGATCGTCTTCCGCGCCGTCGACGTCCGTCCACGCAGCCGCGTGGAACACGACGTCCGGCGGAGGCTCGAGCGGCGGCGGCGGCATCGTCACGTCCCACTCCGCACGCGTGAGCGCAACTGCCTCAGGGAACGTCTCAGCCAGCGCGCGACCGAGCTGGCCGCCTGCGCCGGTGATCAGGAGACGCTTTGGTCCCGCGATGACAGGATCGGCGATGTCGTGCTCCAGAGATGACGGACGCGATCGTCGTCCCACGGAAGGCCATGCTCGTCCGGGTCGGCGGGGTCGTACTCCTCGGTGACGAGGTAACAGATGAGGCAGCCGTCGGTGAGCGCCTCGTATCCGTGTGCATGGTTCCCCGGCACGTAGATGCCGACCGGGTTGTCCTCGCCGATGTCCTCGCTGAACGTCTCGCCGGTCGCGCGATCGAGCACGACCACGCGCGCCATTCCATGCAGACACAGGAAAAGGTCGTCCTGGCCGCGCTCGTGGTAGTGCAGGCCGCGAATCACGCCCTTGCGTGACGACGCGAGGTTCGCCTGGCGCGCCGGCTTCGGCAGGTCGGCCAACCGCGCGAGCTCCATGAACCAGCCGCGCTCGTCCTCGTGCCGCGAGAGCTCGAAGCGCTGGACGATCACCTGTTCACTCCGTTCCGCCGGACGAAGTCGTTCACCTCGTAGTACGCGGTGATCGACTCGCCCGCGTCGCCCCAGAAGCCGTCGACGACGTCGGCCTCCATCGCGCCATGCTCGACGTACCAGTTGTTGACGTCGGTGATCTCGAGCTCGCCTCGGCCGGAGGGTTTCAGCGTCGGCACGACGTCCCACACGTCGCCGTCGTAGAAGTAGACCCCAGTGACGGCGTAGTGGCTCGGCGGGGTTTCGGGTTTCTCGAGGATTCGTTCGACGCGCCCGTCGTCGGCTTGCACAGCGACGCCCAGATGGCGCAGGTGCTCCGCCTCTTCGACGTGCGCAAGAACGATTCGCCCGCCGCGCTCCTGCCGATCGAAGTTCTCGACTACCGGCTTCAGCGAGCGCTCGAAGACGTTGTCGGCAAGCATCACGCAAACCTTGTCGCGATCGACGAACCGCTCGGCGAGCGCGAGCGCTTCAGCGATCCCGCCGGCTTGCTCCTGATACGCGTAGAAGAGCCGCTCGATTCCGTACTCGTGTCCGTTCCCGAGTAGCCGGAAGAACTCGCCCGCGTGGGTGCCGCCCGTGACGAGCATCAGCTCCGTGATGCCTGCGCCGACGAGCGCCTCGATCGCGTACGTCACCATCGGGCGGTCGTACAACGGCAGCAGGTGCTTGTTCGTGATCCGCGTCAACGGATGAAGCCGCGTGCCGCTACCACCTGCGAGGATGACGCCCTTCATTGGCCGGGGATGCTAGTTCGGTGACGGTGCTCGTGGATGCGGAGAACGTTCGCCGCTCCCGCTGGCCCAACGTCTCGCGCGAGCAGATCGTCGAGCTCGCGCGCGCATGGGCAGGCGCCAACGGCCTCGCCGTCATCCTCGTCTTCGACGGCTCGAAGCCCGCCGAAGGCGACGACGTGATCGGCGCAGGCGCAAGCGCGGACGATTGGCTTGCTGCTCACGCGCAGGACTATGCGCCGTACTGGCTCGTGACGTCCGACCGCGAGCTCCGCGGGCGCGCGGGCGCCATGGCTGCGCGCGTGATCGGCGGCGGCACATTCCTGGCCGAGCTCAGCGGCCGCTAGCCGCGCCTACGGATGGACCGGCAGGACGAGCGCGAGCAGCGCAACGAGCGCAGCTGCAGTGACGAGGATCCGCATTGGAGCGGAGGCTACGCCGGTCACGTTGGCAGTCCGTTGCCTTCTTGCAAGGACTTCGTTAGCGGTCGGGTCACTACGCGAGCGTCAACGGTGTCCCGAACCCGGTGCGCGGCGACCAGGCACGGATACGAACGCCTGGAGCGGCGACGAGCGCCCTCCGAAAGAAGCCGCGCGGCGACGTCGCGGCGGTCGCCGTCAGCCAGCGCCAGCCGCCGCGGAAGACCTGCAGGCGATACGGCTGCGGGCCGCTGCCGGGTCGCACCTGACCCCAGAGGGCAACTTGCCTTCCGTGTCGCGCCAACTGCGCCAGCGGTAGCGCGAACGACGCCAACGCAGGCTTTGGCGCGCCTGCATTCGTCACGAGGCCGCTCTGCCACGCGCCGACGTCGGCCTCGTCGCGATACATGAACTGGATCAGCATGTCGACGCGTGGAAGCTCGTAGGCCCGCAGCGCAGCGAGGCCGATCAGCGTCGCCTGCTGGAACGGCGACACGCCGAAGAAGCGGTCGGGCGGATTCGTCTGGTAGCCGTACTCCGTCAGCCAGACGCGTTTCGGCCCGAAGGCGCGCGCGACCGCTGCAAGCAGCGCGGGCAGATTCGCCATCGTGATCGAAGAGCACGAGCCGCAACCGCCGGAGAACGGCGTCTCGCGCGGACTTCCGGGATACGGGTGGTGTGCGTAGACGTCGAGGCGCGCGCCGGCGGCGCGCATGCCGCGGATCCAGGAAAGCGGGTCGACGCCGTTCACGTTCGCGCGCGGTGCTGTGACACCGCCTGCGACGAGTGCGCGCGGGATCACCGAGTGGATCGCGGCGTAACCAGGGTTCAGCAAGCGGCGCACGTACGTCGCGGGGCTCGTGGGCCGGAAGCTCAGCGGCTGATTCGGCTCGTTCCAGATCGTCCAGTCGCGCACCCACGGATACCGTCGCGCGGCGGCTCGCGCGAACTCCGCGAAGGTGGTTCCGGTCAGCGGGGCCCAGTTCGGGCTCCGGCCTCCGTTCGACCAAGCCGGGGCACCCACGAGCGTGAGCACCGGGGCGATGCCCCGGGCCCGAAGACCGGCGAGGACGCCGTCCGCGCTGCTCCAGTCCCAGCTTGCTTCGTCCGCACCCGCGGCTGCGATCTCGTTCCAGCGGAGCGAGAAGCGAACGACGTCGACACCGAGCCGGTCGAGGGTGTCGAGGCGGTTCATCAGCGTGCCGTCGCCGGCGGCGAGCCAGGCGTCGTCTTGGATCCCGTACCGCACGCTTGGCGACGCCGACGCAGGCGGTGCGAGCGCAGCGACCGCTGCCGCGGCGGCGACCGCGAAGATGGCAACGCCCCGTGGCATCAGAATTCCGCTTGCCGAAGTGGCCCGAGTGCAAACGCGAGGCCGCATCGACACCGACGAGATGAGAGGCTTCAAGACGTGGTGAAAGGCGCGATTGCAGCTCTTCTCGCTACGGCAGCTTTAGGCGTTCTGGTGAGCTGCGGCGGCGGCGCGGACAGTTCAAGCGGCGTCTCCGGCTACGTGCTCGCGCTCGAGGTCGGCGAGGACGGAAACGCAACGCAGGTCGAGGTGATCGACGTCGCGAAGCGGCAAGCCCGATCGCTTGCGCTGCCGCCCATCCTTCACGATGCGCACCTCGTGCCTCGATCCGCCGGACCGGGCACGGCGATGTTCGGAAGCGACGCAGGCGTCGTTCTCGTCGACGCAAAGGAAGCGAAGCTCCATCCGCTTGCGATTCCAACGGACACCCTCCGCCTGGCGTACGGCGAACAGCTCGTGCAAGGCGGGCGGCGTTTTTCGGTGCTCGGCGGGATCACGGATCCCACGCTTGTCGAGCTCAGCACCGGCAAGTCGACGAGCCTCGCCCGCTTCCGCGCGCCGGGCGGAGCCTTTTCTCCCGACGACCGCTACCTCGCGCTGAGCGGTCCCAACCAGAGCTTCACCGGCGGCGAGACGTGGATCATCCCGACCGACGCACCGAAAGACGCATGGAAGGTCGCCGACGCCGGGGCCGTCGACTGGTCGCCGGACGGCAAGAAGCTGGTTCTGGCCGGCCGGCCCGGACGCATTCTGGATGTCGACGACAAGAAGTCCACGCCGCTCGCGGGCGAGCGCGTGACGAGCGGCGCGTATCTCGACGACGGCAGGCTCGTCGTGGCAGGCGGGGGTCGCGGCGCCTTGCTCTCGAGCGACGGCAAGGTCCTGAAGCGGTTCGCGATTCCCGAGTCGTCGATGATCGAGGCCGCGCAGGGCGACGGAGCGCTCGTGTACACGGAGTACCTCCGCTGGAGCTGGCTGGACCTCCGAACCGGCAAGATCGTCGAGCTGCCGAAGTTGAGCGGCTCGTCGTTCGCCGCGCAGCCGACCGGACGCGTCGCGTTTCTGACGTCCGCGCGAGGGATCGGGCCGACCGCCGTCAAGGTCTACGCGGTCGACATCGGGAGCGGCACGGTGCGCGACGTGCTCGAGCTCTCGAACCGCCAGCAATACATGACTGCACAGGTCGCATCGGACGGCCGCCACGCGCTGATCGCCGACCAGGTCGACCGATCGGTGCGCGAGCTCTGGCTCGTCTCGGCGAGAGGCAGCAGGCAACTCGCGGGCGACCGGCAAGTCATTGGAAGATTCTCACCCGACGGCCGCTACGTCCTCGTCGCCCGCGGCGCGAGCCTCGATCCGTCCCTCTCGCTGAAAGTCGCGCCCGTCGCAGGCGGCGAGGCACTCGATCTCGGCACGTATCCGGTCGTCTCGCTCGTCTGGGTCAGCCGCTAGCGGCCGGCGCCGGCCGCTCGAGCGGCGAAGGACGGACGCCGACGAGGCGCGCGACGCTTGGCGGCAGCCACCAGTTCCAGCGGCCGAAGATCGCCATCATCGCGGGCACGAGCACGGCCCGGATCAGCGTCGCGTCGACGAAGATCGCGACGGCGAGCCCTAGTCCGAACTGCTGGAGGCCGACGATACGTCCGGCGACGAAGCCCATGAACGCGGCCACCATGACGATCGCGGCCGCGGTCACGATTCGGCCGGTCCGCTCGAGGCCGTACGCGACCGCCTTGCGGTTGTCGCCGAACTCATCCCACGCTTCGCGCATCCGCGTGACGAGGAACACCTCGTAGTCCATCGACAAGCCGAACAGCATCGCGAACAGGAAGATCGGAATCCATCCTTCGATCTGCGGATCGTCGTAGAGGCCCGGAAAGACGGCGTGGCCGACGCCAAAGTGGAAGACGAGCACGAGGATGCCGTAGCTCGCCGCGACGGAGAGCAGGTTCAGGAACACGGCCTTCAACGGCAGAAGCAGCGACCGGAACGCGCGCAGCAGAAGCAAGTACGTGAGGATCAAGACCGCGCCGACGAGCCACGGGAAGTAGCGGTACGCCTGGTGCAAGAAGTCGACGCCTTGCGGCGGACCGCCGCCCGCGAGCACACGCACCGGCGCGGGGAACGACGCCGCGGGAATCAATTGCGCGCGCAGCCGCTTGACGAACGCCTGCGCGTCCTCTGATCCGTACTCGTGCCGCCCGGCGACGATCACTTGTCGGAACCGGCCGGTCGCATCGACGTAGTGGCGACCGCGCCCGGCGAGGACGTATGCGACCTCCTCGTCGTCGCGCATGCCTCGAGCGAGCCGCTGCACGCTGCGCTCGACCTCGGCTGCGCGCGCGCCGCCAGGCCGGCCAGTGTCGAGCACGATCTGCGCCGGCGAGAGCGCGCCCGGGCCGACGGCCGCCGTCAAGAGGTCGTAGCCGCGAACCGACTGCGGGAACCGCGGAATCCCATTTGCCGAACCGGGCGTGAGGCTGAGCGCGTACACCGGAACCGCAGCCGCGACGAGCGCTGCCGCACCGGCGGCGAGAAAGACGAGCGGCCGGGCCATGATCGCGCCGGCGAGTCGGTGCCAGAAACCGCCGGCGTTCTCGCGACGCCAGCGCTCCGGCAAGACCGCAACTCTCGTCGCCCCACGCCGGCCGTAGAGCGAGAGCAACGCAGGTTGCAGTGTCGCCGCGGCCGCGAGAGAGACGAGCGGGATGAAGAAGCCGGCCACGCCGAGCGAGCGCATGAACGGGAGCGGCATGAAGAGAAGCAACGACAGTCCGATCGCAACCGTCGCGCCCGAGAACATGACCGAGCGTCCTGCCGTCGCCATCGTCCGCAGAACGGCGTCCTCGACCGACCCCTCGCCCTCGAGCTCCTCGCGGAAGCGGTAGACGACGAGCAGCGAGTAGTCGATTGCGAGTCCGAGCCCGATCAACTGCACGAGGTTCGTCGCGTACGTCGCCATCGTCATGAAGTGCGCAACGACCCAGACGATCGCGAGCGTGCCCATGATCGTCGCGCCCGCGAAGATGAACGGCATCGTCACGATCGCCGAGAGCCCGAGCACGAGGACGAGCACGACGAGCGCGATCGGCAAGGCGATCGACTCTCCGCGAGCGAGATCGTGGTGGAAGATCGGATCGAGCTCGTACTGGATCGCTGCCTGACCGCTGACGTAGCCGGTCACTCCCGGAGGCGGGCGAAGCGCGCGCAGGAGATCGTCGGTGTAGCCCTTGGCGTTCGCGAGCCGTAGGGGCGTGACGACGCTTCCGTAGACGACGTCGCCGGCGCGGCGAAGCGGGCCCGGCTCGCCGCTCGGGACCGCCCGCGCTGCACGCGCCATCGCCGGCTCGAGCGTCGCCAGGCGAACATCACGTGGCGTGCGAAAGACGATCAGGAACTCGCCGTCGCTCCGTTCCCCGAACTGCTGCTGGAGGATCGTCCGTGCGCGCTCCGAGTCAGTGCCCGGCACCGTGAACGTGTTCTCGAGCAACGGGTCGAGCGTGCGCCATGCGAGGACTCCGGCGACGATCACGACGGCCCAGAAGGCGACGACGAGCCAGCGAAAACGCAGCACGACGCGGGTCCAGCGGACGATCACGCGTCGAGGCTAGCGGTGGCGCGCGGCCCGACGGCGCCGAACATACGGCACCGCCCGAACAGCTGCGAACCACACGTACAGGAGCCCTGCGACGACGGCCGCAAAGCCGGCAGCTACGGCCTTCAACCGCCGCACGAATGCCTGAAAAACCGCCACGTGGTTACCTTAGATGCCGTGAGCTCGCGCCGAAACGTGGACGACCTACAGCGGCAGATCCAAGAGCTCTTCAACGACCTCTGGAAGGTGCCGCGCTTTTCGGGCCTGCACGACAGCTTCCGTCCGAACGCAGACTGCTACCGCACCGACGACCCGCCGACCCTCCACGTCGTCGTCGAGCTCGCAGGTGTCGACGCAGAGAGCATCCAGGTGCTCGTCGCCGGCCGGACGGTGATCGTCGCGGGAAACCGTCAGCGGCCGTACGGGCGCGGCGCGCGGATCCAGCAGCTCGAGCTCGACTACGGGCCGTTCGAGCGGCAGATCCAGCTGAACGAAGACATCGACGGCCAAGCAACGACCGCGACGTACGAACGCGGGTTGCTCGAGATCGCGCTTCCGATCGTCGAAGCAGTCCGCGAGCAGGCAAGCGTGTCGATCGAGATCAGGCGACCCGGGTGACGGAGCTCCCGGAGCTCGAGGTCAGCGAGGAGGCGTTCGCCGACGGCCCGACCGACAACGACCTGCGCGACGGCGATCTTCCTTCGACGCTTCCCGTCCTGCCGCTGAAGGACATGGTCGTCTTCCCGGACTCGTGGGCGCCGCTCGCGATCGGGCAAGAGCGTTCGATCAAGCTCGTCGACGACGTCGTTGGAGGCGATCGTCTGCTCGCGCTCGTCACCGTGCGCGATCCCGACATCGAGACTCCGGGTTGGGACGATCTCTACGACGTCGGCGTCGCCGCGATCGTGCATCGCATGATGCGCGTTCCGGACGGCACGCTCCGAATCGCGGTGCACGGGCTTCGCCGTATCCGCATCGAGAAGCGCGCTTCCGACGAGCCCTATCTCGTCGCGCAGTTCGCCGACGTGCCGGATGTCCTCGAGGAGAGCAAAGAGCTCGAAGCGCTGACACGCAACGTCCAGAGCCTCTTCTCGCGGATCATCAGCCTCGTCTCGTATCTACCGGAAGAGCTTCAGGTCGCTGCCGCGAACGTCGACGAGCCGAGCGCGCTCACGCATCTGATCGGTTGGACGCTTCGACTGAAGACCGAGGAGAAGCAAAAGCTGCTCGAAGAGGCGAACGTCGCACAACGACTTCGCGACCTTTCTCTCATCCTCAACCGTGAGCTCGAGGTCGTCGAGCTCGGGACGAAGATCCAGTCGCAAGTGCAATCCGAGCTCGAGAAGGGCCAGCGCGAGTTCTATCTCCGCCAGCAGCTGAAGGCGATCCAGGAAGAGCTCGGCGAGGGCGACGCCGAGCAGGCGGAGATCAACGAGCTACGCGAGCGTCTCGCGGAGCTGATGCTGCCGGACGACGTCCGGAAGGCAGCCGAACGCGAGCTCTCGCGCCTCGAGAAGCTGCCGTCCGCCGCCGCCGAGTACGGCGTGATCCGCACGTACCTCGACTGGATCCTGACCCTGCCGTGGGACACGGTCACCGAGGACAACCTCGACCTTGAACACGCGCGCAAGATCCTCGACGCAGACCACTACGACCTCGAGAAGGTCAAGGATCGCATCATCGAGTTCCTCGCTGTCGCGAAGCTGCGCGGCGACGTGAGCGGCCAGATCCTCTGCTTCGTCGGTCCCCCCGGGGTGGGCAAGACGTCGCTCGGCCACTCGATCTCGCGCACGCTCCAGCGCAAGTTCGCCCGCCTATCCGTCGGCGGCGTTCGCGACGAAGCCGAGATCCGCGGCCATCGGCGGACGTACATCGGTGCGATGCCCGGGACGATCGTGCGCGCGCTGCGTGACGCCGAGTCGAAGAACCCGGTGGTGTTGATCGACGAGATCGACAAGATGGGCTCCGACTTCCGCGGCGATCCTGCCTCGGCGATGCTCGAGGTGCTCGACCCAGAGCAGAACAAAGCGTTCCGCGACCACTACCTCGACCTGCCCTTCGATCTCTCGAAGGTGCTCTTCATCTGCACGGCCAACACCGTCGAGACGATCCCGCCAGCACTCCTCGACCGGATGGACGTGATCTCGCTCTCGGGCTACACCGAGGACGAGAAGCTCGCGATCGCGAAGCGCTACCTCGTGCCGAAGCAGCTCGAGGCGCACGGCCTGACGCGCGACCAGCTCGCGATCAGCGCGCCGGCGCTTCGCCTCGTCATCCGCGAGTACACGCGCGAAGCGGGCGTCCGCGGCCTCGAGCGGCGCATCGCCGATCTGTGCCGCAAAGCTGCGCGCGAGATCGCCGAGGGCCGGAAGACGAAGATCCGCACCGACGAGAAGCGCGTGCGCAGCTCGCTCGGGCCGCGGCGATTCGCACCCGACGCTCGCAAGCGAACCGCAGATCCGGGTGTGGCGACCGGCCTCGCCTACACGGCTGCCGGCGGCGACGTCCTCTTCATCGAGGCGCAGGCCTATCCGGGCAAGGGAAAGCTGACGATCACCGGCCAGCTAGGCGAGGTGATGCAGGAGTCCGCGCAGGCCGCCCTCTCGTGGGTGCGCTCGCACACGGAGCAGCTCGGCGTACCGGAGGAGTGGTTCGCCGAGCACGACGTCCATATCCACGTTCCCGCAGGCGCGGTGCCGAAGGACGGGCCCTCCGCGGGAATCACGATTGCGACGGCGCTCGCGTCGCTCGTCCGTGGCGAGCCCGTGGCCGACGATCTGGGCATGACGGGCGAGATCACGCTGACCGGTCAGGTGCTGCCGATCGGCGGCATACGCGAGAAGGTGCTGGCTGCGCAGCGCGCCGGCCTGAAACGCGTCGTCCTTCCGCGCGAGAACGAGCACGATCTCGACGAGCTTCCGGCGGAGACGCGCGACGAGCTCGAGTTCGTGCTCGTGGACGAGATCGAGAACGTGCTCGCCGTCGCCTTCGACGGTAACCGGCGCGCGAAGCCGCGTCGCGCGGCCGCGCCGGAACGGCAAGCCGCCGCGTCGCGCTGAAATGCGCAGGCGCGCTGCACGGTGTGATGTCGGACTCGCAGTACAAGTGGATCCGGCCGGCATCGTCGATGCGCTCCCCGGTGCAGGCAGGCGCGTTCTCCTTCTCGATGCGCGCGCACATGGACGATTCGCGACGCCGCACGAGGTCGCCGCGTACGCCGATGATGCGATGGCCCGCGATGCGCAAGCGCTCCTCGACCTGCTCGGCATCGACGTCGTGGCCGTCGTCGGATACTCGATGGGCTCGTACACGACGTCGCGACTCGCGCTTCGTGACGAACGACCGCGCAAGCTCGTCCTCGGCGGTGCAGGCGTATACAGATTTCGTTGCAACCCGGAGGTCGCGGAGCGATGCGCGCGAGCACTGGAGATCGACGAGCTGCCGGCGGACGCGGGTGCCGCATCGCGCGCATGGCGCGAGTACGCCGACGCAGCCGGCGTCGACCGGTGGCGATGGCGCGCTTCTTCCGGACACCGCGGCGCGCGACCAACGACGAGGCTCGCGTCACTCGGTTCTCGAACGTTGATCCTCACGGGCGACGCCGACGAGGTTGCCGGCTCGCCGACCGAGATCGCCGCCGCGATTCCCGGACTACGTCTCGATTCCGGGAACGCACTTCGCGAACGAGGACCGCGCGCTCGACCATCCGGACTTCACGAAGGAGCTGCTTGCGTTTCTCGGCTCTACGTGAGCCTGAAGCTCTGGAAGAGCACGTCGCACGCAGGGTCCGAGTTGCGGCAGTAGAGGAGGTACTGCCTCCGGCCGTCCAGGACGAAGCCGAGCCGCCGCGGTGCTCCTCGGCGCGCGAGGCGGTAGACGCGGCCACGATGTCCGGAGATCGTCGCCGTCTCGCTGGTCTCGAGCTTCGCCCCGGTCGCAGCTGCGAGCTGGCGTGCGCGCTCGTCGATCTCGGGCACGACCTGTTTCCAGAGCGACTCGTTGAAGGCTCGCGGGAGCGCCGCGAAGCTGACGGAGACGAGTTCGTTGCCGTCGCGCGCTTCCACTAGTCGGACGCGATGCCGCACCTGCCAGTCGGAATACGTCCTGAACCGAAAGCCGTCGCCTGAGACGCGTTTCGTCGCCTCAGCGGCGCCGGAACCGCCGCAGCCGGCGGCGAGAACTGTGGCAATGAGCACGATCGGCGCCAGTTTGCGACCATTCCGGGGCGGGAAGATCGCCGGAGCTATCGACCGAAAGGACTTGCCGAGCATGGCCAAGACGACGGACAAGGTCGCGGACGCCGCAGAGAGTGTCAAACCGTATGTGGACCGCGTCCTCCGCGACGAGAAGTTTCGCGGCGACATGAAGAGCGCGCTCGACTCGGCGCGCACGTTGTACGACGAGCTGATCGGCGGTCGCGGCGTCGTGCCGGCCGCCACGCGTCTCGCGACCGACAGGGATGTTCAGGACGAGCTGCGGTCAGCGATCGCGGACTTGAAGCGCGCGGCCAACCGCGTGCAGGGCAAAGAGGATCACACCGGCCGGAACAGCATCCTGCTGCTCTTCGGGATCGCGATCGGCGTTCTCTTCAACCCCGTGACGGGTCCGCAGACGCGGAAGTATCTGGCCGACAGGCTCTTCGGAGAAGACGAGTTCGACTACGAGACGAGCGGCGGTACGAACAACGGCTCGTAGCTAGCGCAGCCGCTCGTTCCCCGCGTTGCGCGGAGCGAGCACACGCTCGAGCGACGCGGGATCGAGGCCGCTCGCGCTCGAGATGTCCGAAACCTGAAGCAGCACCGCCGCCGGCTTGGGCGCTTCTGTCCCCGGCGGCGGCGTCGGCGCCCAAGCGCCGGCCGCGGTGATCGGCACGTCCTGCAACCGCCGCCACGCGAGTAGATACGTCGTCGGGTCGACGGCGCCGTCGTAGCCGACGCCGAGTAGGCCGACCGGATGAACCTCGAAGTGCAGATGGAACGGCGTGCCGCGCGCGTCGCCTGTGTTGCCGACGAAACCGACGACATCGCCCGCCTTCACGATCGCGCCGTTCTGCGCAAGCGGCGAGAACGCAGAAAGGTGCGCGTAGTAGAACTCGTTGCCGGCCTCGTCGCGGATCCAGAGCCGGTTGCCGCCGATCTTGTTCCAGCCGACGCTGAAGACCGTCCCCGAGGCGCACGCAAGTAGCGGTGCACCGAGCGGAGCGAAGATGTCGTCGCCGTGGTGCCAACCGCCTGCGACGTCGCCGCGGAACGCGCCGAACGTGTCGATGAACGACGAGGGCCCGTAGACCGGAAAGACGTAGCCACCGGCCGTAAGCTTCGGCGTGATTCGCGGCGGCTGCTGGACCGGACCCGGTTTGCCGGTCGGCTCCGGAGCCTTTCGCTTCGCGGAGGGCCCTGTACCGCCGCGGGCCGTTGTCGTCGGCGGCTTCGGTAGCGGCGGCGCCTTCGTGGCTTGCGCCGCAGCATCGGCATAGCCGACGAGAATCTCCGCTCCCGCCGGCAGGCCTCCGTGGTCCGCCGTCAGACGAACGTCGAGCGCGTAGACGAACCCGTGGAAGCTCGGCATGTCAGCCGTCGGCTCCGCTGTCGTCTGCGCCAGCACAGTCAGCGTCCCCCAGTCGGCGAGCGGAAGCCGCAAGTTCGCGGACGGAGTCACGGGCTGCCCGAGGACGACGAGATTCGTGATCGTCGCTTTCGACAGGTCGCCGCTCGCACGGTCCGGCGTGGCCGTCGCGCTCGCGCGCGCGGCGATCTCGTCGGCGGTGATCTCGCCGTTGAAGAGCTTCAGCGCGGTTACCTCGGCCGAGGCGGAAGACGTCGCGATCGTGCCGCTGTCAGCGGAGACGCTGAGCGTCACTGCGGAGACGCTGGCCGCCGACCCGTCGGCGGGGTAGGCGAACCCGCCGCCGAAGAGCACGGCGTCCTCGGGCGCGGCAAGCGTCGGGGTTCCCCGCGCAGTCTCCCCCGGCAGCGCGATCTGGATGCCGTACGCGCGCGCAGTCGCGCCGGCGGCTCGATCGGCCGCGGTCGTCCCGACACCGCCGCCGAAGAGCAGCGCCGCAGTGACGAGCAGGGCGAGGCTCGCACGTGTCCGCACCGGAGCCCAATTATGCAGCCCCGCGCGGAGACCTTCCGCGCCGGGCGCAGGCGGGGCCGTCAGTTTCGTCCGCGCAGGAAGGTCTGGAAGCGCTCGCGGGCCGCATCGTCGGGCCCAAGCGGCTCTTCGTCGCCGTACTTCGGATCGGCGACGATCTCGTCGGCGACTGCGCGCACCTCAGCCGCAATCGCCTCGTGGTGCTTGGGATCCTTGAGCAGCGCGTCGACCCATGTCTCCGTGCCGTCGTAGGGCGGCAGGTCATTGTCGAAGAGGAGCTGGCCGAGCAGCACGCCGATGCGGATGTACGCGAAGGTGCGAAACGCGA
This sequence comes from Actinomycetota bacterium, assembly GCA_046734795.1. GTDB lineage: Bacteria > Actinomycetota > Thermoleophilia > Gaiellales > Gaiellaceae > JBKPRX01. The sequence continues at coordinate 4,707 of JBKPRX010000061.1, read as the reverse complement.
GGATCCGTCCGGGTGTCTCGACGCGGCGCGCGAGCTCGGCGTCCTCTTTCAGAACTTCGGCGACGAGCGAGCCAATCGGCTCGTCGACCAGCGGGACCCAGAGCTCGTCGAGATCGGCCATCAGGCGAAGGATAGGTCTAGTCGCGCCGGGCGCGCCAGAGCAGCTGGGCGGCGTTGATGAGAATCCACGCGGCGAAGATCTTCCGCAGCACGTGTTCCTCCAGCGATTCGGCGAGATACGCGCCGCCCACGACGCCGCCGATCGACGCGAGTCCGATCACCACGACCGCGTGCCAGCGGACGTTTCCATACCGGTTCTGCCGCCATGTGCCGGCGGCGACTGTCGGCACGATCGCGAGGAGCGACGTCGCCTCTGCGTGTAGCTGCGTCAGGCCGAGCCACGTCAGCGTCGGCACGAATAGGATTCCGCCCCCGACTCCGAACAGGCCGGCGAGCACGCCGGCGGTGAGGCCGAGCAAGATCGCGATCACATAGGTCACTGCACGAGCAGGTTGATTGCGATTCCGATCAGCAAGCACGCAAAGAGGAGCGAGAGCGTGCGGTTCCGCAACCGTTGCTGCAGTGCGGTTCCGGCGAGCGCACCGGCGGCACCCGGGACGCCGACGAGGACGGCGTAGAGCGGCCGAAGCTCGCCGTGGATCGCGTAGACGATCGAACCCGCAATCGCCGTGAAGCCGATCGCTGCAAGTGACGTCGCGGTCGCCGGACGCACCTCGAAGTTCGCGACGAGCAGCAGCAACGGCACGATCACGATCCCGCCTCCGACGCCGAGCAACGCGCCAAGGAAGCCGGACGCGAGCCCGATGAGGACGAGACGCACGCGCCTATGCTACGGGGGTGGCTGCGACGGCGGATGCACTGCTCGAGCAACTCGCCGCCGCGCCGAACGAGACCGGCCTCTTCCTCGACTTCGACGGCGTCCTCGCGCCAATCGTCCTGCGGCCCGAAGATGCGGCCACGCCGCAGCCGACGAGAGTCGAGCTCGAGCGCTTGGTCGATCGTTATGCGCTCGTCGCGATCGTCAGCGGGCGCGATGGAGACGATGTCGTGCGTCGCGTCGGAGTCGACGGCATCGTTTACGTCGGCTCGCACGGACTCGAGCTCAACCCGGAAGCAGAGCACTGGCAGCAGCGGTTGTCCGACTTCGCCGCGGAGGTCGCGTGGCCGAGTGAGCCGAAGCGGTTCACGCTCGCTTTTCACTTCCGCGACTCCGAGGATGAACGCGCCGCGATCCGCGAGCTCGAAGCGGTCGCAGAGCGTGCGCGTGACGCCGGTCTCGTCGCACGGTTCGGTCGCAAGGTGCTCGAGGTGCTGCCGCCGCTCGCGGAGGACAAGGGCAGCGCAGTTCACCGCTTGCTCGAAGAGCACGATCTCTCACGCGCGCTCGTCGCAGGCGACGACACGACCGACCTCGACGCGTTTCACGCTGTCGAGGGCCTGAGCTGCGCAGTGCGGGTGGCCGTCGCCTCGCTGGAGTCGCCGAGCGTGCTGCGTGAGAGCGCGGAGATCGTCGTCGAGGGCACCGAAGCGTTCCTCGAGCTGTTGCGCCGGCTCTAAGGATTCGCGTGCACGTCGACGAGAGCATCCTCCGTCCGGTGCGCGAGCGGCTCGGAACGCCGGCGACCCTCCGTTGGGCGGGCGAGCTCAGCGAGCAGGAGTGGCGGCTTGCGACCTACAACCCGACGCGGACGCACGACGTCACGCTCTTCGTCTTCAACGGCGACCGCCTCGCGCTGATTCGCAAGCCGCACTTCACCGAGGGCGTCTGGCGCACGCCGGGCGGCGGGATCAAGCCCGGCGAGGACTTCGTCGCCGGCGCCGTACGTGAGGCGTATGAGGAGACGGGCCTTCACGTCGAGCTCGATCGCTACCTCGTCGACGCGCAGGTGCAGTTCACGTGGGACGGCCGCGAGCTCGCGTGGCGGACGCATGTCGTCTCGGCAACGACGGACGACGAGACGATCGACCCCGCCGATCCCGACGAGATCGCGGCCGCACGCTGGGGAACGGTGGCCGAGCTTCAGGGACCGATCCGCGAGACGCTGCTTGCGACCGGACGAGCGCTCTGGCGCTACCGGGTCGCACTGCACGATGCGTCGATTGCCGCGCTGCAGACGGCGCCTTCGTAAGACGTCCGCGCCGTCAGGCCTTCCGCGCTCGCACGGCGGTTCCGTACGCGCAGATCTCGGTCCAGTTCGGTCCCATCTCGGATGTGTCGAACCGCATCGCGACGATCGCGTTCGCGCCCTTCGCTTCGGCTTCTTCGACCATCCGGGACGTCACTTGCTCGCGGCTCTCGACGAGTGCCTTCGTCATTCCCTTGAGCTCGCCGCCGAAGATCGACTTCATGCTCGCGCCGAACTGCGACCCGATGTTGCGCGAGCGGACGGTCAACCCGAACACCTCGCCGAAGACCTCGTCGATCTCGTATCCCGGAATGTCGTTCATCGTCGTGATGATCATTGTTCGCTCCTTTCGTCGATCAGGTCGAGAACGTCTCGAAGGTCGCGAATCCTCGGCTGCCAGTCGCGCACCTCCGGCCAGAACGGCTCGTCACGACCGGGCGGGATGAACAGCACCGCTTTCATGCCGACCGCCTCCGCGCCGGCAAGCTCGTCATTGGCGCCGTCGCCGACGAATATCGAGTCCTCCGGCGCGACACCGAGCTCGTCGCACGCCAGGTGGTAGATGCGCGGGTCGGGTTTCGCCAGCCCGACCGAGCACGAGAACACACTCGAGTCGAAGCGATCGGCGAACGGACTGTCCGGCCAGAGCGCCGGCACTTCGTCCGTGCAAACGCTGATCAACCCAACCCGAATCTCGCGTTCACGCAGTTCCGCCAGCGTCTCGAGCGCACCTGGAATCGGAACGAGCACGTCACGCGTAAATTGCCGGCGGACGTCGAGCAAGTCTTCGACCACGCCGTCGGCAACGCCGAGCTCGACGAGCGCCTGCCGCATCGGCCGCGTCGAACGAAGCTTGTTCGAACCTCGCCAGAACTTGTCGAACTCCGCTTCGTCCAGCTCCAGCAGCGCTCGCGTCCGTTGCGTCACGACCGACCAGTCGTCCGCAGGCCACGCCACGAGCGTGTCCCAAAGGTCGAAGATCACCGCGCGCAGCGCCGCAGCACCTCCCATGCCCGTCCAACGTCGGCTTCCGTCGTGCGCGCGTTGCCGATTGCCAGCCGCAGGACATAGCGGCCGCCGAGCTCAGTGTGCGACAGGAAGGCCTCGCCCGTCTCGTTGACGCGCGCGAGGAGCGCCGCGTTCTCCTCGTTGCTCGCATCGCGACGGAAGCAGACGAGCGAGAAGTGCCGTGGCGCGACGACCTCCCAGCCCGGTTCGGCGTGCACCCACGACTCGAAGAGCTCCGCCAGACGAACATGCTCGCGGATCATCTGCTGCAGGCCGCTGCGGCCGTAGCAGCGGAGCACCGCCCAGAGCTTCAGCGCGCGGAAGCGGCGACCGAGTGCGGGCCCGTACTCGGAGAGACTCGGCACGTCCTCGGGCGTTCGGAGGAACTCGGGCACGAGGCTGAATGCAGCGCGAAAGTCCTCAGGGCGCGAGGTCCAGACGCACGAGCAGTCCATCGGAGTGAGCAGCCACTTGTGCGCATTCACCACAACTGAGTCCGCAAGCTCGACACCGGCCTGCGAGCCACGCAGCTCCGGGCAGACCCAAGCCGAGCCCGCGTAGGCGGCGTCGACGTGCAGCCACGTTCCCGCAGCGCGAGCGGCTGCCGCCAGCTCGGGAACGGGGTCGATCGCGGCGACGCCGGTCGTGCCGACGGTCGCGACGATGATTGCCGCGTCCGCGAGGTCGAGCGCGTCGGCACGCATTCGCGCTTCGTCGTCGACTGGAACCTTCCGCAACTCGAGGTCGAGCATCCGCGCCGCTTTCTCGGTCGCAGAGTGCGCCTGCTCGGAGGTGACGACGACGCGCCGCCCGGTCGCCTCACGCGCTGCGATCACGGCAGCGAGCGTCGCGGTCGAGGCGGTGTCCTCGATGTGTCCGTGCCACCCTGGCGGCAGGCCGAGCAGCTCGGCGAGCCAATCGAGCGTCACGAGCTCGAGCTCAGTGAGCGCAGGCGAGGTTCGCCAGAGGAAGCCGACGTTGTTGAGCGTCGCCGTCAGGAGCTCGGCGAGGATGCCCGGCTCCGAGCCGGTGTTGGCGAAGTACGCGAAGAACCGCGGATGCTGCCAGTGCGTGACGCCCGGCAGGACCACGTCGTCGAGGTCGCGTAGCACGTTCGCGAACGGCTCGCCCTCCTCGGGCGCCGACGCCGGAAGCTTCGCGCGCACCTCACCCGGCTCGACCTGCGCGAGTACGGGCAGGTCGCCGACGTGCTCGAGGTAACGCGCCGCCCACTCGAGCGCGGCGGCGCCGTCCTCCCGAAACGTCACGCGAGATGCTCCCGGACGTCCCACGTCCAGAGCTCGACGACGTTGCCGTCGGGATCGTCTACGTACGCCGAGCGACCGCGGCCGTCGCGAAACTGGACCTCCTCCACGTCGCAGCCCTGCTCGCGCAGCCGCGCGACCGACGCGTCGTAGTCGTCCTCCTCGACCCGGAACGCGTAGTGCACGTGCAATCCGCCCTGACCGCCTGCGATGCCGACGCGCGGCAACCACAGCCCGATGCGGGTCGAGCCGGCGAGCACCCACACGGCGTCGCGCCAGCGTTCGAC
>JBKPRX010000060.1:0-7522 GCA_046734795.1 Actinomycetota bacterium | reverse complement strand
GTCTACGTCACGCACGACCAGAGCGAGGCGATGACCCTCGGGGACCGTGTCTGCGTCCTGAGGCAGGGCTTCCTTCAGCAGGTGGACCGGCCGCAGGTGTTGTACGACAAGCCCGCGAACCTCTTCGTCGCAAGCTTCATCGGCTCGCCGGCAATGAACCTGATCGAAGCTAAGGTCGCCGACGAAGGCGGCGTCGTCGTCGTCCACTTCGGGCCGCACCGGCTCCGTGTTGACGATCCGCTCTTGGCGGCGACGCCGCGGCTCCGCGAGTACGTCGGACGCAAAGTCGCGCTCGGGATCAGGCCGGAGGACGTCGAGGACGCATCCGTCGCGAGCAACACTCCCGCCGATCGCCGAATGACGGTCACAGTGGACATCAAAGAGGACATGGGCTCTGAGGTCTTCCTCCACTTTGCTGTCGACGCACCGCCCGTTGCTGCGGACGAGGTGGCCGAGGTGATGGGCGAGGAGGCGCTGTTCGCTGCCGATGTGTTGACGCATCACCACGGTAGCCCCTTCGTCGCGCGGGTCGACCGCAGCACGGAGGCGCGAGAGGGCGAGCGGATCGAGCTCGCGGTCGACACACGCCGCCTGCACTTCTTCGACCCCGAGAGCGGCCAGGCAATCTCCGAAGTGCCGACGGCGGTTCCGCGAGCCGCTGCAGTCGCTGCCGGAAGCTAGCGCGTCTGCGGGAAGCCGAGATCGACGGCGCTCGTCGCGGGCTCGGGCCAGCGTGCGGTGACGACCTTCCCGCGCGTGTAGAAGGCGACAGCTTCCTTCCCATAGACGTGCAGGTCGCCGAAGAGCGACGACTTCCAGCCGCCGAACGAGTAGTACGCGACAGGAACCGGAATGGGAACGTTGACGCCAACCATGCCGACCTGGACATCAAGCTGGAAGCGCCGCGCGGCGCCGCCGTCGCGCGTGAAGATCGCCGCCCCATTGCCGTAGGGATTCGCGTTCACGAGCTCGAGAGCGTCGTCGAGCGTGGCGACCCTCGTCACTGCCAAGACGGGTCCGAAGATCTCGTCTTCGTAGACGGAAGTGCCAGGCTGCACGTGGTCGACGACGCACGGTCGAAGGAAGAATCCGTCTTCTGGAACGTCCTCGCGTCCGTCGACGACGATGGTTGCGCCCTCGGTCGCCGCTCGATCCAGATAGGACGCCACCCGCTCGCGATGTTCCCGCGTCACGAGCGGCCCCATCTCCGTTTTCGAATCACGACCGTGGCCGACGCGCACGTGTGCTGCGCGATCGCAGACCGCAGCGACGAGCGCGTCTCCGATCTCACCGACCGCAACCACGACGGAGACCGCCATGCACCTCTCACCGGCGGAGCCGTAGGCGGCCGAAACCGCGGCGTCCGCGGCAGAGTCCAGATCGGCGTCGGGCAGAACGACCATGTGGTTCTTGGCACCGCCGAGCGCTTGGCAGCGCTTGCCGTGCCGCACCGCTCGGTCGTACACCGCTTGTGCCACCGCTGTCGACCCGACGAACGACACCGCGTCCACGTGCGGATCGTCGAGCAACGCTTGGACGGTCGCGCTGTCGCCCTGGAGGACGTTGAACACGCCGTCGGGCACGCCGGCTTCCTGGAGGAGGGAAGCGACAGCCAGCGACGGCGAGGGATCCTTCTCCGACGGCTTGAGGACGAACGTGTTGCCGCACGCGAGGGCGGGCGCCCACATCCAGGCGGGCACCATCACCGGGAAGTTGAACGGCGTGATGCCGGCGACGACGCCGAGCGGCTGCCGCAGCGAGTAGACGTCGACGCCCGTCGACACCTGCTGCGAGAACCCGCCCTTGAGGAGCTCTCCGATCCCGCAGCAGTACTCGACCACCTCCAGCGCACGCGTCACCTCTCCTTCTGCGTCCGCAATCGTCTTGCCGTGCTCGGCGGTGACAAGCGCAGCGAGGTCGCCGCGGCGCTCGTGCAGGAGCTCACGGATCCGGAAGAAGATCTCGGTGCGCGCGGAGATCGAGAGCGCGCTCCACGACGGGAACGCGGCTCGCGCCGCGGCGACGGCTGCCGCCGCGCGCTCGGCGTCGGCGAACGCGACCTCTCCGGTTTGCTCGCCGGCCGCCGGGTCGTAGACCGGCCCGCGCCGCTCGTCGTCACCGTCGGTGAGTCGGCCGGCGATCCAGTGGCCGATCCGGGTGGCGACATGCGGCGCGGTCTCCGTCATCGCACGCTCTCGGTCTCCTATTCCCGCTCCGGCTCGCCGAGGAACTCCTCGAGCGCGCGGCGCGTCTCCTCCGGTTGCTCGAGAAAGAACAAGTGACCCGCCCCGTGCAGCACATGCAGCTTCGCGTCCGGGATGCGCTCGACGAGCGGGTCGCTCGACGCGTGCGGGATCACGCGGTCGTCGTCGCCCGTGAGCACGAACGTCGGCGCTTCGAGCTGCGGCAACCGGTCGAACGTGTCGTGTCCGAGGGCCGCGGCGATCTGGCCGCGATAGCCCTCGTCGGTCTGCACGTCGCGCGACTTCTTCTCGATGAATGCATCGAGGAACCTCCGCTCGACGTCGCTCGCGAAGGCGAACGGTGCGAGCGTGCGCATCCGTTCGCCCCAGTCGTCGGTCTCCATCGCGAACGCTTTCCCCGCCTCGCGGGGAGGCCGCACCGCGTGCGTCACACCTGCATGCGTGCAACCGAGGACGAGCTTCCGCACACGCTCGGGCGAGCCGAGCGCGATCTCCTGCGCGATCATGCCGCCCAGCGAGACGCCGAACACGTCGGCGCGATCGACGTCGAGCGCGTCGAGCAGCGCGACGGCATCGACCGCGAGTTGCTCGGTCGTATACGGCGCGGGCGTGACGCTCGACGCGCCGCTGCCGCGGTTGTCGTAGACGATCACGCGCCTCGAGAGTGTGAGCGCGTCCGCGAACGGCCACCAGTCGTTCCCAAGCGCAGGGATGCCCGGGACGAGAAGCAGCGGCGGGCCGCTTCCGCGCTCCTCGTATGCGAGCTCGATCCCGTTCACGGCCGCAGTCGGCATCGCGAAAGACCCTTACACGCACAGCCCCTTTTCGGGGGAGGAGACCGGCCGGGGGCGCTGATCTCCACAAAGGCGCTGCAGGTCCGCTCGGCGATCGCCTCTGCCGCTACAACTGACGCGACGAAGGAACGTCCGGGACGCCGCCTAACCTCTTCCCGTGAGGGTCCTCGGGATCGATCCCGGCACGGCTGCATGCGGATACGGAATCGTCCACTCAGACGGAGGCCGCCTCCAGGCGGTTATCCACGGCTGGTGGCAGACGTCCGCGCGCGACCCCGCGGAGGCTCGATTGAAGACGATCTTCGACGGCGTCGTCGCGCTCGTAGCGGAGCACGGGCCGGTTGCCGTGGCGCTCGAGGAGTCGTTCGTCGGCGCCGACGCCCGCATCGCGCTCTCCGTCGGGCAGGCGCGAGGCGCCGTGCTCGTCGCGGCCGCCCACGTCGGGCTTCCGTGCGCCGAGTACTCGCCGTCACGAGTGAAGCAGGCGGTTTGCGGCTACGGCCGCGCTGAGAAAGCGCAGGTGCAGCGAATGGTGCGCGCGATCCTCGCGCTCGATCGTCTGCCGACGCCGAACCACGCTGCCGACGCGCTCGCGGTCGCGATCTGCCACGCGCTCGCACCGCCGCTCCTGAAGGTCGCCGGATGATCGCGCGACTGCGCGGAAAGGCGGTCGCCTCGACGCCCGAAGGCCTCATCATCGACGTCGATGGAGTCGGCTACCTCGTGGCTGCGACGCCGACCGCAGTTCGCCGCGCCAACGGCGCAGACGAAGTCACGCTCGAGACGTACACGCATGTCCGCGAGGACACCCTCCAGCTCTTCGGGTTCGCCGATCGCGCCGAGCGCGAGCTCTTCGTGCAGCTCCTCACCGTGAATGGCATCGGCCCGAAGGTCGCGCTCGCCGTCGTCTCCGGCTCGCCGCCGGCCGAGCTCCGACGCGCGATCGCGCGCGAGGACGCAACGCGCTTCCAGGCGATCCCCGGGATCGGCAAGAAGACGGCCGAGCGCATCGTGCTCGAGCTGAAGTCCGTCATCAGCGCGGACGTGACGGAGCTTCCTGCCGGCGCAGAGCTCACTGCACGCGACGCGCTCGTCGAGCTCGGCTACTCGATCCTCGATGCGGAAGCAGCGCTCGCGCATGTCGATCCAGACGCCACCGTCGAAGAGCAGGTTCGCCAAGCGCTGAGGCGGGTCGCGTGACGACGCAGTTCCTCGCACCGACCGGTGTGCTCGAAGACGAAGAGGTCGAACGCTCGCTTCGGCCGCGCCGACTCGACGAGTTCGTCGGGCAAGAGCGCATCAAAGAGCAGCTCGCGATCGCGCTCCAGGCCACCATGGCGCGCGGCGACGCGCTCGACCACGTGCTGCTCGTCGGACCGCCGGGGCTCGGCAAGACGAGCCTCGCGTTCGTGATCCGCGAAGAGCTCGGCGTCGGGATCCGCACCGTTGCCGGTCCCGCGCTCGAGCGGAAGGGCGACATGGCCGCGATCCTCACGTCGCTCGAAGAGCGCGATGTGCTGTTCGTCGACGAGATTCACCGCTTGAACCGCGCGGTGGAGGAGATCCTCTATCCCGCGCTCGAGGACTTTCGACTCGACATCATCGTCGGCCAAGGCCCGGCGGCGCGTACGCTGACGCTCGACTTGCCGCCGTTCACGCTCGTCGGTGCGACGACACGCACAGGTCTGCTGACGACGCCGCTCCGGGACCGGTTCGGGATGACGTTCCGCCTCGGGTACTACGAGCCGGCGGAGCTCGGCGCGATCGTCCGTCGCTCCGCGCGCATCCTTGCCGTCGAGATCGCAGAAGAAGCCGCCGACGACATCGCCCGCCGCTCGCGCGGCACCCCACGAATCGCGAACCGCATCTTGCGCCGCGTCCGCGACGTCGCGCAGGTGCGTCACGCCGGCGCGATCACGACCGACATCGCACGCGAGGCGCTCGAGCTCCTCGAGGTCGACGCGCACGGACTCGAGGCCACCGACCGCGAGCTCTTGCGCGCGATCCACGGCAAGTTCGACGGCGGACCCGTTGGACTCTCGACGCTCGCGGTCGCGCTCGGCGAAGAGCCGGACACAATCGAGGACGTCTACGAGCCCTACCTGCTGCAGCTCGGCTTCATCCAGCGAACGCCGCGCGGTCGCACGATCACGAAGCTCGGCCGCGCGCACGTCGCCGCAGACGTGGAACCCGAGCCGACGCTCTTTTCGTGAGCTCGCTCTGGATCCCCGGCGCTGCGGGTCCGCTCGAGCAGTTCGTCGACCGTCTCGAGCGTCAGGTCGCGGAGTTCGCGAGCAAGCATGGAGTGGAGCAAGTCGCCGTCGAGGTCGAGCTCATCGACGGCGCGCTCCTGCACGTGAAAGAGATCTCGCCCGAACCGGGATTCGGATTCGTCACGCTTTGTCCATTCCAGGAGGACGGGGGAGAGCCGGTCGAGCACGTGATCGTGCCGCTCGGGTCGGTTCGCCGCATCGCGCTCGGCCGCGAGGATGCGAAGATCGCACGCTTCGGGTTCACGCCCCCGAAGCTCTGACGGTGGGGTGCGAGCCGGGCCGCCGGCCCCGCACCCACCGTAGGCGGATCGCGCTAGCCGAGCTGGCCGCGGATCGCGCCGGCCGGGAAGTCAGTCGTGTGAACGTTCGCGTAGAAGCCTGTGAGGTTCGCCACCGACGAGCAACGCGAATGCTCGCTTCACGTTCTCCCCCCTGTCTGAACGAATCCTTGCTAGGCCGAGCGGTGGTTCGCTTGCGGTCCTGGACGCGCGAGGCTGCGCCGGAGCGCGGCAAGGCGTTTATCCGTACGACGACGCGCTTGCAGCGGAGTTAGGTCTTAGGCCTCGGTCGGCAACGGTTCGAGACGGCGAAGCCGTTTGGCCCCGACGAGCAGCGCCGGCGCGATCAGCATCGCCATCACGTCGAACCACACGTAGCCGCTTGCCGCTCCGCTCGGCGGATTGCCTTGCGGGACTCCGAGACCCGGCAGGCGCTCTTCCCAGCGCCACGTGCCGATCGCCGTTCCGTACAGCTCGAGCGCCGCGACGACGACGAAGACGCCCGCGTACGCGGCCCGATTGCGCGACCACCAGAGGAATGCGCAGAGAAGCGGCACGCCGAACGCTCCGGCAACGTCGAGACGCGGCAGCACGGTCAGTCCTGCGACCGCCCACGCGATCGCGCCGATGCTCGCGACGAGCACGAGCGGCCGCGGACGAAACGCGCGGGCGAGTGCGAGACCCGTCAAGTACACGATCCCGTGTCCGGGCGGGATGAAGAGCGGCAGGTTGTGCAGGCGGTAGGTGTACACGCCCCAGATGAGCGAGCCCGTCACCTCGCCGATCGTCGCGAACACGACGACACCCGCAACTTGCGCGCGCTGCTCCCACGGCAACGAAGCGCACGCCGCTGCGAGCACGAACCACGTCACGGCGGCGAGTGCGTATTGGCCGTCGTAGCCGAGCTCGAGTTGCGTGTCGATCGCGAGACCGACGGCGAGGTACGACGCAAGCGCGAGTGCGCGGAGTACTGGCGCACGCTCGATCATCGGCGAAACTGGAGCTCGTGCCACGACGGCACCGGCGCGAGCTCGAGCAGCGCACGACCGCCGTGCGGATGTGCGTAGGCGAAGTCGGCCTGGGTCTCGTCCCAGCTCACTTCGAGCAGGCCTTCCTTGACGCGGTGGTCGAGCCAGGCACTCCGAAAGACGAGCTTGCGAAGCCAGTAGACGAGCGACTCGCCGTGCACGAGCGCGAGCTGCTCCCAATGCCGGACGAGGTAGCGGCCGAGAGCACTGCGCGGCTCCTCGATCGCCCCGCGCTCGACGAGCTCGACGAGGTCGGCGGTCTCGTCGGTGTCGAGCTCGTTTCCCTGAAGCAAGCCGAGCTTGACGCCCGCCGCCGTGACCCGCTCCTCGAAGTCCTCCGCAGCGAAGCAGAAGCGGTAGCTCAGGAACTCGATCTCGAAGTCGTCGCCGGAGTGGTAGTTCGGCTCCACCAAGACAAAGGATAGCCCTGGGTACAGTTGCGGCCATGACGCCCATGACACGCAAGATCGTCATCGCTTCGATCGGTGTCGTCGTGCTCGTCGTCGTCACCGCGTCGCTCCTCGAGTGGCCGCTCGAGCGCGCGATCTACCTCGCGCCGCTGCTCGTCGTTGCGGTTCTGACTGTCGCAGGACTGATCCTTTTCTGGGTCAAAGTCGCCGTCGACCAGATCCGCGAGACACGCCGTCCGAGGCTTTGGGCTGCGGTCATCATCGGCGGAATCGGCGTCATCTCGCTGCTCGCGCTGCTCGGCGTCGAGCTGCCGCGCGAATAGCGCCGCGCGGGCTCCGTCCGACCCGCTTCCTACCGTGCTAGGACAATGCACCAGGGCACGTGGACGCTCCGTCCGTGCCCTCGCGGGCAGACGAAGCGGCTCGTGGCATCCCTCGGGATCAGCGAGCTCACCGCCAGCGTCCTCGTCCGGCGAGGCTACGACGACCCCGAGACGGCGAAGGCCTTCCTCGCCGGCGAGCTGCCGCCGCACGA
>JBKPRX010000059.1:0-19015 GCA_046734795.1 Actinomycetota bacterium | reverse complement strand
CGATCCGAGTGCATTCGAAGAGAGGCGTCTCTCCGAAGTCGTGCGACTCCGAGAGATGCAGCGTGAGCTCGGGCTCCTCGACCACCGCGCCGGTCTCGGCCCGGAGCGCACCGAGATAGCGCTCGGTTGCCTCGTTCGTCTCGCCGTCGAATACGAGCCTGCCCTTCTCGAGCACCAGCGCGCGCGTGCAGAGGCTGCGCACGGCCGCGAGGTTATGGCTGACGAAGACGACCGTGCGGCCCTCGCGGCTGACGTCCTTCATCTTGCCGAGGCACTTCTGCTGGAACTCGGCGTCGCCGACGGCGAGCACCTCGTCGACAAGCAGGATCTCCGGCTGCAGGTGCGCGGCCACTGCGAACGCAAGCCGCGCCTGCATCCCGCTCGAGTACCGCTTCACGGGGGTGTCGAGAAACCTCTCGACCCCGCCGAACTCGACGATGTCGGCGAAGCGGTGTTCGATCTCTGTCCGCCGCATCCCGAGGATCGTGCCGTTGAGGAAGATGTTCTCGCGTCCCGTCAACTCGGGATGGAAGCCCGTGCCGACCTCGAGCAGCGCGCCGACGCGGCCGCTGAGCACGACGCGTCCCTCGGTCGGCTCGGTGATCCGCGAGAGGATCTTCAGCAACGTGCTCTTGCCGGCGCCGTTCGCGCCGATCAGACCGAGGACCTCGCCTCGGCAGAGGTCGAACGAGACATCGCGGAGCGCCCAAACATCCTCGACGGTCGCCTTCCGCCGCCGGCGGCGGATGTTGCTCACAGACTCCGTCACGACGTCGCGGAGCGCCTTGTACGGCTCGCGCTCGGTGATCCGGTAGCGCTTCGAGACGCCTTCGGCACGCAGCGCGAGTGGGTCAGACGACATCGGCGAAGCTCCGCTCGACGCGACGGAAGTACGCGATCCCGCCGACGAGCAGCAGCGCGACGACGGCGAACGACACAAGCTCTAGGTGCGCAATCCGCGCCGCCTGGTGGCCGAACAGCGCCCAGCGGAAGCCCTGCACCACTCCGGCCATCGGATTGACGCCGATCCACTGCCGCAGCGCGATCGGAAAAAGCAGCCACGAGTACGCGACAGGTGTCGCGAAGAACCACACCTGGATCACGAACGGCACCGTGTACTGAACGTCTCGGTACTTCACGTTCAACGCCGCGAGCCAGATCGTCACGGCGACGGCCGTCAAGATCGCCATCAGCAGCCAGAACGGAAGCGTGAGCACCTGCCACGACGGCACGCTCCCGTACCAGATCATGAAGCCGACAAGCACGACCGCTCCCACGGCGAAGTCGACGAGCCCCGCAAGCACGGGCGCGATCGGAATCAGGATGCGCGGCACGTAGACCTTCGTCACCAGTGCTTGGTGCTCGACGAGGCTCCGTGTCGCGCTCGTGAGCGCGTTCGCGAAAAAGAGCCACGGCAGGAGCGCCGAGTACGTGAGGAGCATGTACGGGACACCGCTCGACTGCAGATGCGCGAAATGCCCGAAAACGAGCGTGAAGATAACCGCGGTGAGCACCGGCTGGAGGATCACCCAGGCGGCACCGATCGCGGTCTGCTTGTAGCGGATCTTGACGTCGCGCCAGACGAGGAAGTAGAGGAGCTCGCGGTAGTCCCAGAGCTCGCGGAGATCGAGCGGCGCCCAGCCGCGCCGCGGCTCGATAACGGTCAGTCGATCGCTGTCGAAATGGCTTCGATGATCGGCTGCAGCAGCTGCGCTCACGTCCGCATCACCATAGCGGGGTGACCTTCGGAATCCGTGAAGAGCGACATCAGTGGGTGTACGTGACGACGCGGCCGACGATGTCGGAGAAGCCGGACTCCTGGCGGACTGTGCGGATCACCGGCACGAGGAAGACACGCTCGCGCTGGAGAGGTATCCAGACCCGGTCGACGATGAAGTCCCCAGGGCTTCCGCCTGCCTCGAGCTCCCGGATGCCGTGGTGCCAAACGGCGCGAAGCTCGGCCAAGATCGACCGCTTGACGACGTAGCACGCCGTCGTTTGGATCAAGGTGCCGCGGCGGAAGAGGCGGTTGTAGCGGCGGCTGCGCCGGGCGAAGTACGCAAGGCACGCAACGTCGGCGTGCTCGTCGCTGAGGAACGCGTCCACGAGCACGTCGAGCGTTGAGCGATCGACGACGAACTGCGCGTCGTCCTCGAAGACGATCATGCTCGCCCACTCGTTCGCCTCCATCAGATCGAGCGCGCGCACGTGCGAGGTCGTGCAACCGATCGCACCGCTCTCGTGCACTGTTCCCGGCAAGCGCAGGACACCTTGAATGCCGAGTCGCGCGATCTCGCGGCTGAACGACTCCAGCCGGTCCGGACGGCTGTCGAGGTTGATGACGACGGCGCCGTCGAGCCGCTCGACGCCGACGGGCGCGCGCTCCCCGAGCCGCCGCGCACGCTGCTTGATCACGCGCCGTGCGACCGTGCGTTCCAGCCACGAGGGCTGCGCGCGCCGCAGCTTGAAGCTGCCCCAGCGGAAGTAGTTCCGCACGAGCCACAGCCGGAGGCGGTACCGCTGCGGCAGCCGGCGCAGCAGCCTCTTCACGCGTTTCCGCTCCGCACGCGGTCGACGAGCGACGCGAAGAGCTCGCGGTGCCGCTCGATCCACCGTTCGGCGTCGAAGAGCGCCGCGCGCGCGCGCGCCGCAGCCGCACGCCCGCTCACGTCGTTCGCGACCTCGAGCACGGCTTGCGCGAGCGCGTCCGGAGCGGGCGGATGGTCGTGCTCCCAGTCGAGCGGCGCGTCAATGCCGATACCCGCATCAGGGCCGACGAGCTCCGGCGTGCCGCCGCTTCCGGAATAGACGATCGGAAGCCCGCACGCAAGCGCCTCGAGCACGACCGTCGGGCACGGGTCGTTGTACTTCGTGTGCAGGAGCATGTCGGCGCGCTGCATCACCGCCGGTGCCTCTCGCTGCGTGTACGGCCCCACGAGTTCGACGGCGTCGGCGATGCTGAGTCGTTGCAGCTCTGCGGAGAGCTGCTTGTACGCGTCGTCCGCGAAGCTCAACTCGCCGGCGACGAGCAAGCGGACATCGCGTCGCTCGCGGCGAACGAGCGCCAGCGTGTCGAGGGCCGTGAAGAGCCGGTAGCGCTGGTACTGATTGCCTCCGAGGAGCAGCGTCAACGGCCGTTGCGGGCGTTCGGCGAGCGGCTGAAAACGTCGCGTGTCGACGGGGTTATGCAGCACCTCCCAAGAGCCGCGCCGCTCGCCGTAGAAGCGGTCGGCGCTCAGCTTGCAGAAGTCGCTCTGGAAGAAGACGTGGTCTGCCTCGTGCAACATCCGTGCGCGCGGCTCGTTGACCAGCTCCCATGCAGGCCCGTACCAAGCGGGGTACGCGACGCCGTTCTGGTTCCAGACGAAGGCCGCGCCGCGGTCGCGAGCGAGCCGGACGAGCTTGCGTGCGTCGATCTGCAAGCTGCTCGATCCGAGATAGAGGACGTTGAAGTCGCGGGGCTCGTTCGGCAGCGCCTGATCGAGGAGCGCGAACTTGACTGCGCCGCCGAAGACGGTGTCGTCGAGCGTCGGCATCCGCTCGACGCCGTACGAGACGGCGACGCCATCTGTGCGCGGTGTCGCGCTCGCGATCGACTGCCACCGCTCTCGCTGCCGGCGCGTCGCGCGCGCAACCGCCACCGCGTTGCGGGCTCGACGTACCGGCTTCCGCACGGCCCACGGCACTTTCATCGCACCGTGACGAAGCCGGCGAAGAACGCGCGCCACAGAGGTAGCTGCGCCGCGTACGAGTTCGCGCGGGCAGTCTCGAGCCCGGCCGTCACGATCGCGGTCGTGTCGCCCAGGCCGGCCAACCCCTCGGCAAGCGCCTCCGCATCCTCCACGTCGACGAGCCGGCCGTTCTCGCCGTCGCGGATCAGAGTCGTCGCCTGGCCGACACGCGTCGACACGACCGGCACACCACTCGCCATCGACTCGAGGACTCCCTTCGGCCCGCCCTCCTGCCGTGATGCCACGACGTACGCGTCGAGCGCTGCGTAGAGATCGGCGATGTCTTCGTAGCGCGCGAGCTTCCGGTGCGTCCACGGAATCCCGCGTGCCGTCAGTCCCGCCGTGACATATCCGCGCGCGGGGCCGGAGAGAAGCACGTGCACCTCGGGAACGCGCGCTCGAAGGAGCTCCATTGCCGCGAGGAGCACGTCCGGTCCCTTGATCAGCTTCGGCTCGAGGCCTTCGCCCCACCCGACGCCGTCCTTATGGAACGACCCGACGACGAATGCGCTCTCCGGAATGCCGAGCTCGGCGCGTGCTGCAGCTCGTAGCTCCGGGGTCTGCGGTCGGAAGACGTCGAGCTCGACCGCAATCGGGATCTCGAACACCTTTGCGGGATCGATGCCGCTCGAGAGCACGAGGTCCCGAATCTGCGGATGCGAGACCTGCACGCGTGCGAGTTCGTGGTGGTGGGCGGAGAGGACGCGGTAGGCCTCGTCGAACTCGGGCATGCCCGGCGTCCCGGGAAGCCCGTGGAAGTACGCGGTGCCGAGCGCATGCGGCCACTCGTGCCATGGCTCGCGAAGCAGCGCGAATTGGCTGCCGAAGAACGCCGCCTGGTCGCGCGACGCGGAAAGGAGCCGGCGGTCGGCGAGCTTGATCCGCAGCTCTCTTGCGAGTACCGCGACGGCGTCGAGGTGGTCGTCGATCGCCCAGCTCGCGCCTTCGCCGACGAGGAAGAGTCGCGAGCCGGCCGGCCAGCGCCGCGTCAGCGTCTCGGCGACCGGTGCGGCGAAGCCGCGGAGCGCGCTACGCAGCACGAGCCTGCAAGAAGTCGTCGAGGCCGAGCGCCTCGAGATACTCGTCGACGATCTTTTCGAATGGCGGCAGCGAGATCGCCGCCTGCCGCTCTTCGTATTCGCCCACGAGCCGGTCGAGGAGCGCCGGAATCTCCTCGCGCGCACGGAAGCCGAAGCCCGCGTCCTTCACGGCCTCCGCGCTGCCACCGCTGTCGAGATAGACGGCCGGCAGTCCGCACGACAACGCTTCGACGAGCGCGTTCGAATACGCATCGCACTCGGTCGCCGTTACGTAGACGTCGTGGTGGCGCAGGAGCTCCGCCAGCTCAGCCGACGGCACCGGCGGAAGACGTCGCGCACGATCGAACGACTCGCGCGTGTTGCCGACGAAGGTCAGCTCGTACCGATTCCAGTCGAGGTTCCGATCGAGCCAGCGGTACGTCGGCCCGCCCTTGCGCGGGTTGTCGGACCACGACGACGCGATCAGCCGGATCTTCCGGTTACGCTCGAACGGCACTCGCCCTTCCGGATGGAAGATGCGCGGGTCGCAGCCGTTGTAGATCACGCGCGGCGCGACGAGCTCGATTCCGATGCTCCCGTACATCTCGATCGTCGCGTGCGAAATCGCGATCGTCGTGTCCGCGAGGCGGCGGTTGAGCTCGCCCACGCGCGCATCCGTGCCGTCGTCGAACCCCCGGTAGAGCGAGGTGACTGCGCCGACCCGGTGAACCATGCGCACTCCGTCGGAGCGGCCGGCAAGCAGCTCTAACCGCTCGAAGTCGAAGTTGAACGAGTTGAAGAGGACTGCGCGCGACGTCGGCGAGATCGTCCCGAATTCGACGCGCACGCCGCGTCGGCGAAGCTCGTCAACGAGAGCGCGCAGCGTCTGGTTGCCGCCGCCGGCCGGCGGCGGCTGGAAGTCGTGAAAGAGCGACAAGTCGGCCTGCCGGCGCCGCGCACGGTGCGCGTCGCGCTCGAGGTCGAGCCGCCAGGCAGCGCGCCGCAGTGGACGCCCGACGGGTCGCAACAGGCGGCGAAGCGACGGACGCGCGTGTGTGGCGAGGGCAGCCGTGCTCATCCGGCCGTCGAGGCGCGGGCGACAGACAGCTCGCTCTCCTCGACGTCGGCCAACGGCTCGGTCGCCGTCCACTCGAGCACGGGCAGGATCACGCCTGCGCGCGGCTGTGAGTTCATGAACATCGACTCGCCATGGTCGACGACGACGTCGAACTGGAGCACGCCCTCCTCGAGCGCGATGAAACGGCGGTTGTGCATCACGGCGCGGATGGTGAGCATGTAGCGGCCGATGTTCAAGAGTCCGGGCGGGATCGTGCACGTGAACGCGTTGCGCCCGCGCCGAACCGGCGGGACCCGGTCCTCGGCGAGGTCACGCTGGTATGAGGTGAAGGCGAGGATCCCGTCGCCGGTGAGCAGGTCGATGCCGACGGTGAACGCCGGATCGTCCACCGCGAGGTCGAGCTCGATCGTCACGTTGATCGGCGCGCTGCTGAAGAACCAGCCGCGCGGCTCGCCGGTGTCGTCCGTCACGCGCACCTCGACGAGGTGGCCGAGATCGTTGCCCGGCCGCGTCTCCGGATCCTCCCAGCGGCGCCGACCGTCGGTAGCCGCTTCGATCGACGACAGGTAGTGGTGCGTGACGGTCGCGATGTCACCTTCCATCACGAGCTTGCCGTGCTCGAGCAGCATCGCCCGCTCGCAGAGTCGGCGAACGGCCTGCATATTGTGGCTCACGAACAAGATCGTGCGGCCGTCGTGCGCAACGTCGTTCATGCGGCCGAGGCACTTCTTCTGGAACTCGGCGTCGCCGACCGCAAGCACTTCGTCGACGATCAGGATCTCGGGCTCGAGGTGCGCGGCGACGGCAAATCCGAGCCGCACGCCCATGCCGCTCGAATACCACTTCACGGGCTTGTCGATGTGCTCTTCGATGCCCGAGAACTCGACGATCTCGTCGAACTTGCGCGCGATCTCGCTTCGCTGCATGCCGAGGATCGCACCGTTCATGTAGATGTTCTCGCGGCCGGTCAGCTCGGAATGGAAGCCGGTTCCGACCTCGAGGAGCGCGCCGAGCCTGCCGACGAGGTCGGCGTAGCCGGCCGTCGGCTCGGTCACGCGCGCGAGCAGCTTCAGCAGAGTCGACTTGCCGGCGCCGTTACGGCCGATGATCGCCGTCGAGACGCCTTGCTCGATCTCGAACGAGACATCCTCGAGCGCCCACATGAACTGCTCTTCCTCGCGCTTGGCGATCCTCCGGAGCTGGCTGTAGCCCGACTCGACCCGCCGCAGGCGGTAGCGCTTGCCGAGGCCGTGGGCCTTGATCGCGAAGTCGCCCATCTACATGAGATCGACGACGGTGCGCTCGCTGCGGCGGAAGAAGTAAAGACCCGGAACGAGCAAGCCGAACGTCACCGCGAGCGAGACGCCAATCATCTGTGCGCTCGGGAAGGCGGAGCCGATCAACGCCCAGCGGAAGCCTTCGATCACCGCCGTCATCGGGTTCAGCGCGAGCAGCCATTGGTACTTCTCCGGCACGGCCGACGAGGGATAGATGATCGGCGTCGCGTACATCCACGCCTGGATCAGGAACGGCACGCCGAAGCCGATGTCGCGGTACTTCACCGCGGCGCCGGACAGCCAAAGAGAGATCGACATGGCGAGGAACACCGAGATCAAGAGAAACGCCGGCAGGAAGATCACATGCCAGCTCGGCATGCGGTGGTACCAGCCGAAGACACCGAGCAGGACCACGAACGCGAGCACGAAGTCCGTCAGCGGCGTCGTCACGACCGCGATCGGCGCGTACAGCCGCGGAAAATACGCCTTGCCGAGCAGGCCGCCGTTCGAGGCCACGGCGAAGACTCCGCTGCCCGCCGCGGACTGGAAGTACGTCCACGCAATCACGCCGGAGTACGCAAAGAGCGCGTACGGCACGTCGGTTCCCGGATCGATGCCCGCAACGTGCCCGAAGATGATCGTGAGGAGCACCATCGTCGTGAAGGGCCGGAAGATGGCCCAGAAGCCGCTCAGGTACGTCTGGCGGTAGCGCGTCTTGATGTCCCGCCACGTGAAGAGGTAGAGGAGCGAGCGGTAGTCCCAGAGCTCGCGAAAGTCGACTGGAATCAAGCCGGTCGATGCCTTGATGCGGCGGACCTGCAGCTTGCGCTTCTGCGCGGGCGGAGCGATGCGCGTAACGGCCTGCGAGCCTTCCATAGCGGCATAGGGTAGCGCCTGCCCCTGCCGAGGCCTCGCGCTACGCTTTGCCGCTGTCTTGCGACTCGGCGTTCGACAAACGCTTCGCGGGGCGTCGCGGCGAGTCGTCATCTTCGCTAGAGACGTTCGCGGACGAACGTCGCGGTATCCCCGAACTTCCGGCGCCGTACCGCAACCTCCGCGGGCTCGCGCCGGCACCGGCTTGCGGCTCACCCACGTGCTCGTCGCGAGCGACCTGACTTCGTATTACCTCGACTTCTGGCCGCTCGTCCGTCGTGCCTGGTCCGAGATCGTCGACGTCGAGCCGCGGCTTGCGTTGGTCGCGGCCTCGTCCGATGTGCCGTCGCATTTGCGCGGCGACCCTTCGGTGATCGTCTTCGAGCCGCTGCCGGGAATCCACACTGCGTTCCAGGCGCAGTGCATCCGCTTGCTCCAGCCGGGGCTGATCGAAACGGACGGTGCCGTGATCGTCTCGGACGCCGACATGATCCCGATGAACGCGAGCTATTTCCACCGTCCGCTCACGCGGATCGCCGCGAACCACTTCGTCGCCTACCGCGACGTGCTTCTCGGCCACGAGGAAGTACCGATCTGCTACAACGCCGCGCGTCCGGCGACGTGGCGAGAGGTGTTCGGCATCGAATCGACCGACGACGTGCGCGCGCGTCTAGCGGAGTGGTACGCGGACGCGGATTACGCCGGCGCTCACGGCGCGAGCGGCTGGGGCAGCGACCAGCAGATCCTCTATCGCACGCTGCTCGAACACGGACGCCGCACGCGCACGGTCTGGATCCTGAACGACCACTTCACGCGCTTCCGCAGGCTTGAAGGCGTGCTGCTTCAGAAACGCCCACTGACACCGAGCGAGCGGCGGCTGATCGCGCGCGGCGCGTACTCCGACTTCCACGCGACCAAGCCGTACGACGTGCACGCGGAGACGAACGACGGCGTGGTCGAGCTCGCCGTCCAGGCTCGCCGCGGCTCAACGGCGAGGTTGCGGCGCCCCGGCTAGCCGCGAGGCAGCGCGGGACAGTCGCCGAGTGAGCAGCCAGCGGCTCCAACGCGGCGGCGGATCCCAGCCGCGAGCGACGCAGAAAGCGCGGTGCACGGCGAGCATTACCTCGATGTCCTCGAGCCGCGATGGCAAGCCGGTCCAGCAGCGGAAGTGGAACTGCCTCGTGTCGACGGCCGCGAGCTCGGGAACGTTGCCGTAGTCGCGGCGCGGTGCCGTTTGCAGGCGGATGCCGTGTCGACCGAGCATCTGTCCAAGCGCAACGTCGTCGACCAGCGAGTGATCCCACTCGGCTCGATGGCGCACGACGAGATCGACGAGATCTCGGCTGAGGAAGTAGCCCGATCCGCTGGCGAAGGCAACGCCATCGTGCCCGCCTAGATGACCGGCGTAGAAGCCGCTTGGCTCGGCGTGCTCGGCGACGTACGAGCTGAGATTGGGCAGGTCGACGTAGCTGCTGCAGTTGGTCCGAAAGACGACGTCGAAGGCGCAGCTCCGCAACGCGTAGTCGAATGCCGCGAGCGTCTTCTCGCCGACATGCGCGAGATCGTCAGGGGCCGGCAGGATGACGTGTCGACCGTGACGACGCGGCTTGCCGCCGTAGTAGAAGAGAACCGAGACGTTCTGGACGTCGCGTGCGGCCCAGGTTCGCTCGATCGTCCTGATGAGCTCCGGGTATGGAGCTGCCCGACAGCCGAGGACGAGCACAAGGACCCGTACATCACGCCCTACTGCGGCCTCGCTCATCGTTGCGATGCTAGTGCCGCGGCCGCACCACGGCGTCGTCGTACGATCGCGGCCGTGGGCAACAGGACATGAACGAGCGCGTGAGATACCGACTGGAGCTGCTTCGCAGTGCACCGCACGCGTGGAGCGGCCGCCGCGCGCTCCGACGCGAAGCGGAACGCGCACAGTCACCGACCGAGATCGTCGACGCCGCGTTCGCAGCTCGTCCGCCCGCTGCGAGCATCAGGCCCGTCCAGCTGCCGTCCGAGCTCGGCGACCTCGCTGCCGCCGTCCGCTCCGACGCGCCGCGACGCGCCCTCGAGATCGGCACCGCCGGCGGCGGCACCCTCTACGTCCTCGCCTGGGCCTGCGCCGACGACGCGCGGATTCTCTCGCTCGACATCGCCCGCTTCGATCCGCTGCGCCTTCGGATCTACCGCGGCTTCGGCCGCCGCGGCCAGCGGATCGAGGTGCAGCAGGCCGACTCCCACCGCGACGGCACCCGCGAGCGCGTCGAGCGCTTCTTCGACGGCGAACCCCTCGACCTGCTCTTCATCGACGGCGACCACGCCTACGACGCTGTGCGCGACGACTTCGAGCGGTACGCGCCACTCGTTCGCCCGGGCGGGCTCATCGCCTTGCACGACATCGTCGACGGCGACGACAGCCTGGTCGGGGGCGTGCCACGCTTTTGGCGCGAGATTCGCGGCGAGCTCGACCAGCCGCGCGAGCTCGTCGAGTCGTGGGAGCAAGGCTGCTATGGCATCGGCGTCGGCCGGCGAAGGCCGCGGTAGCGATGACGAGCCGAGTCGAACGTGCGCGGCAGGCCTTCGGCAACTACCGCCTCGCTCGCCGCACGGCGCGTTCGTTGCGAGCGCTCGCCGAGACGGCGGCGACGCCGGAGCAGGCGATCGACGGCGCGATGTCGCACTGGTCGCATCCGACGAGCATCCGCGCAGTGCAGGTGAAGAGCGAGCTCGCCGCGTTCGTGGAGCTCGTTCGCGCGGACGCGCCCCGCACCGTGCTCGAGATCGGGACCGCGGAGGGCGGAACGCTGTACATGCTCGCCTGGGCGAGCGACGCGCACGCGAGACTTCTCTCGCTCGACATCGAGCGGTTCACCCGCACGCGGCTGCACATCTATCGCGGGTTCGTCCGTCGCGGGCAGCACGTCGAGGTCTTCCGCGCCGACTCGCACACAGATGCGACACGGGCGCGCGTCATGCGCTACTTCGGCGGGCGACCGCTCGATCTGCTCTTCATCGACGGCGACCATTCCTACGGCAGTGTCCGCGACGACTACGAGCGCTACGCGCCGCTCGTGCGCTCCGGCGGGCTGATCGCGTTCCACGACATCGTCGACGGCACCGCCGAGACGTCGGGCGACGCACCACGCTTCTGGCGCGAAATCCGCGGGGAGCTCGCTGCGCCGCGGGAGTTCGTGGAGTCGTGGGAGCAGGGCGGCTACGGCATCGGCGTCGGGCGGCGGCGCTGACCGCCGATGATTACCCGCTCCGCATTCCTCTACGCCGCGAAGCATCCACGCGCCGCTCTTCGCGCGCGGCCTCTGCGGCTGCAGCCGCCCTTCTTCAGTCCAGGACGCGAGTGCAGGCGCATTCTCAGCAGGCACGAACGCCTGGTCTCGACCGGCGGGGATTCGCTCTTCGCCTGGCAGACGCACCAACCGGTTCTGGTCGAACTTCTTCGCATCATCGGAGCGCCGCGTGTCCTCGAACTCGGAATCGGCTACGCATCGACGCCTCTCGTTCTGGGGCTCTCTGCTAGCTCGGTCTCGTTGGAGACGACGCCGCGCTGGCACGCGCGGTTCGCGCGGTTCGCCGACGAAGACCACCGGATCCTGATCGTCGAACCCGATTGGCGCACCCCATTCCTCGACGAGGAATGGGACGTCGTGTTCGTCGACAACAGCCCGGCGGAGATGCGACAACCGCTCGTCGAGCGACTGGCGCGACGGGCGCGGTTCCTCATCTGTCACGACACCGAGGAGTTGTTCAAGCCGTCCGCGGCGAACTACGGCTGGGACTTCGGCCAGTTCCCGCACGTCTGGACGTACACGCAGTTTCCGACGTACACAACGGTCGTGTCGATGATCGAGCCGATCCCGCTCGCCGATCGCCTTGAAGGAATCGCGGCCGGAGCCGCCGGCCGCGCGCCGAACTAGGATGGCCGCCCATGCGTGACCTGCCCGTTGAGGTGTAGCCGTGGTCGAGGTGCGCGACGAGCGGGCGATCGAGCTCTACCTCGACTTGCTGAAGAAGTGCCTCACCGGCATCGGCTTCGACGAGCCGTATACACGCGTCGTCCCGCAGAGCCGCACGAAGGCGGCGATTCTGCGCAAAGTCGAGCGAGTCCTCGAGCGCCGCGACGTGAAGCTCGTTCGGCCCGCCTACCGACACAGCGATCGCGCCCAGGGGCGCGACTGGCCGGCGCAGGCCGAGACGATGATCGGCCTGCAGCGCCTCGGGAACATCCAGTTCTGCGTCGACGACGTCATTCGCAGCGACGTGCCCGGCGATTTGATCGAGACCGGCGTCTGGCGCGGCGGCGCGACGATCTTCATGCGCGCTGTGCTCGCCGCGTACGGCGACACGTCCCGAACCGTGTGGGTCGCAGACTCGTTTGCGGGCCTGCCGAAGCCGAGCGGAAAGTACGAGGCGGATCGCGACGACGTGCACTGGACGTACCCGCAGCTTGCGGTCTCCGAGGACGAGGTGAAGGCGAACTTCGAGCGCTACGGCCTCCTCGACGAGCAGGTGCGCTTCCTGAAGGGCTTCTTCCAGGACACCCTGGCGGAGGCGCCGATCGAGCAGCTTGCCGTCGCGCGGCTCGACGGCGACATGTACGAGTCGACGATCGTCGCGCTCGAGGCCCTGTACCCGAAGCTCTCGCCGGGCGGCTACCTGATCGTCGACGACTACGGCGCCGTCGAGGCGTGCAAGATTGCCGTCGACGACTACCGCCGCGACCACGGGATCACGGAGCCGCTCGTCCAGATCGACTGGACCGGCGTCTATTGGCAGCGACGGTAGTTCGTCCGGCGCCTCGATGAGACCCGACCGATACACGTTGTTGCGGTTGAAGAACCGCATCGACTGTGCGCGCAATTGGGATGCGGGCCTCGTCGCGCAGCCGTCCGATCGGGCGAAGCATCTCTTCCTCGAGCGGCTCGCTCGCGAGCGCGGCCATCAGATCTTCATCGAGTCCGGCACGTTCCTCGGAGACACCGCGATGCACATGGCGGCTCATTGCGAGTCCGTCCTCACCGTCGAGCTCGATCCGGACTTCTACGCCCGCGCCGAGCGGCGCTTTGCGCGCATGCCCTGGGTCACCGTCGTCCGCGGCGACTCGATCGAGAAGATTCCCGAGCTGGTTCGAGCTGCAGCTCATCCACCTCTCGTTTGGCTCGACGGCCACTACTCGGGCGGCGGAACTGCATGCGGCGAGGAGGCAGAGCCTGCAGTGCGCATCCTCCGGGCACTCGAGTCGGTTGCAGCAGGAACCACGATCGTCGTCGACGATCTGCGCATGTTCGGCAGGGGCCGAGGCGCTCCCGAGCTGGCCGAGCTCGTGAATGCCGCCGCGGCGATCACACCGCGGCTCCAGACCGGACCGGATTGCCTGATCGCGCTCGCCTAGGCGGTCTTCGTCCGCCGGCGCAGCGCGGCGCGCTTCATGCGCCCGGCGGTGCGACGCCACAGCGGCGGTCGCCGATGGAACGCCCAGCTCGGCCGGATCTCGACCGGGCGGACGGGTCCGTCCGCGCACGCGTCCAACAGTGAAACGACGTTCGGGAAGAAGTTGAACTCGTTGAGGACGCGATCGCGCGCGCGAGCGAGCGCGGCAGCTCTAGCGGCAGTTATGCCTTCCTCGAGCGTCCGCTCGATCACCTCGATCGCCTGCGACGGGTCACGGGCGTCGATCCAGCGGTAGGCGTCTGGCTCGTAGTAGTCGGCGAAGTTGGGGCAGCCCCAATAGAAAGGAAAGGCGCCTCCGAGATAGGCGTCTGCGACCTTCTCGGTCCAGTAGTCGCGCTCCACGCAGTTCTCGAGGCACACGTGGAAGCGATACGGCGCGATGGCATCCCACTTGTCCTCGATCGGTCTGACGCCGCGACCGAACCAGTCGAGGCGGTCGCCGAAATGCTCGGCGAGGCGCTCGACGAGCGCGAGCCGCACGCGATGTCCGGGCGTCTCCGACCGCGTCGTGCAGACGACCGACAGCTCGGAGACCTTGTCGAAGCTCGCTCGCGCGAAGTCGTCGTAGCCGAGCACCGGTACGTCTTCGTCGAGTTGGTCGGCGCCGTGGCTTCCGCGACGCCAACCGATGTGCCACGGGGTCGCCGGCTGGGTGTGGACCACGTTTGCGCCGGCGATTCGCGGTTGCGACGTCGCAACCAGTCCGAACTGCGCGAGAAACTCGGGCTCGTAGAACCGAATGGACTCGGGCTCCCCGGTTACGAAGATGACACGGCCCGTCGCAACGCGCGCCTCTTCGGTCTCGGCGAGGCTGTCGAAGACAACCCAGTAGTCGGGCTCGTCGGCGCCAGGCGCATCCGGCCGGAGGAAGACGCAGTCACCCCAGACGCCGTCCCAGCGCGGTGTCTGCCTGAACAGGATCGACCAAGCATCGTGCCCCAGGCTGACGCGAATCCGACGCAAGCAGGTGATGCTAATCGTGGGTGCGACCCGGGCTAACGGCCCGCGAGCAGCCGCCGGGCCTTGCGGAGATATGTCTGCGGCTTGAAGAGCCACGAGTGGTTCCGCTGCCACCACCGCGCACGCGACCAGACGCCCCACACCTTCCCCGGCACCCACATCAGCGGCCCGTACGGGACGAAAGGCATCGACGCGAAGTCACCGCGGCGCCGATGACTCCAGATCACCTGCTCCGGATGGTCGCGCGGGCTGCGGTAGCCCGCGTACTTGTCGAGGTCGAGGACGACCGGGTCGTCGTATGCGCGGTAGAGGTGGATGTTCAGGAGCGTCTGCTCGTGGCGGAACTGCGGACAGTCGCGGAAGATCGGGTGCTCGGTTGCGTCGAGTCCGCGATTGACGCGCTCCACCTCGCCGGGCGACCACCCGATCGAGAGGCCGCGCAGCGCGTCGCGGAACGTCGGCTCGATCACGTCGCGATAGAAGCGGCCGCTCGTGTCGAAGCCGAGGATGCCCGCCGCGACCGTCGTGCGGTCGGCAAGCGCGCGGGGAAAGTCGAGCAGGTCGTAGTAGTCGGAGGGGGTCGAGTCTCCGACGCGCACGCCCTGCGAGACGACGAAGTACCCGTCTTCGTCGATCCGCCCAAGCAGCTCGTCGAGCGGGCGGAGAACGCTGAGACCCGCGTCGAGCCAGACGAGCTTGCGCGCGTCGGAATGCGTCCAAATCCAGGTCTTCCAGGCGCGGCCCTCGCGCCAGCGGTCCATGAACGGCGGCACCTTACGCACCTCGACGCCTCGAACCGCCTCGATCAGCCGCCGCTGCCACGGCGTTAGGCCGAGGTCGTACACGACGATGGCGTCGAAGGTGGGTGAGTTTCTCGCGACCGAGCCGAGCAGGTTCAGGAGCCACCAGCCGTACCGCGCATCGGCACCGGAGACGAGCGTCGCCACGCGTGCGATCCTACGAGCCGCTCGCGTCCACAGCGCCGCGACGCGGCCGGACGCCGTGGACCTCGACCGCGAAATCGAGGATCGCATCGTTGAGCGCGGCGTACTCGCTGTGCGGGACGCACGCGTCGAAGTCGGTGAAGCGGCCGGCGCGAATGTCGCGGCGCAGCTCGTCCGTGAGTGCGGCGGCGTGCATGAGGTCGGAGCGCTCGAGGCGGCGGTAGCGCGTGTACGTGTCGTCCAGCATCCACAGTCGAGTCGAGGCCTCGGGCCATGACGTGAGCGCGCCGAAGAGCGCGAACTGATCCGTGTACCAGCCGGCGCCGCCCCGTGCGCCGTCATAGGCGATGCCTGCGCCCCATTCCGCGAGCCGCCGACGGACATCGTCGAGCGAAGCGATGCCGAAGATCTCGCCCCACGTCCCGGGCCGAGCGGCGTTGTACGGAATCGCGATCTCGCCGCGGTCGTAGAGGACCTCGCCGCGATACGCGATGAAGAACCGCTCGTCCAGCGCGGCAACCGTCTGGCGGAAGAAGTCGGGCCGGATCGGGACGAGCTCCACGTCCGAGATCAGCACTGCGCCGGCAGCGTCGAGAAGCGCCGGATAGAGCAGGCGGATGCACTGCGCCTGGAACGCCGAGTGCAGGTCGGGCAGCGGCTCGAAGATGCGCACGCGCGGGTCCGCGCGCAGTTCGTCCGGCACGTCGGCTTCCCGGGCAATCAGCACGAGCACCGGCTCGATGCCGACCACCTCCTCCCACGCGCGCGCTGTCAGCGGCCACGACTCGACGTAGCGCGGGTTCAGGTCGGAGGCGAGCAGTGCGTGCGAGAGGCGAAAGCGCTTGCGGTGCGGGGCGAGCATCGGGCGCGGCACTCGCGACGACGAGATCGGGTAGCCGATCCGCCGCGCGGCGCGGACCCACACCCTGCGCGCCGCAAGCTTCGCGCGCATCGGCAGCAGCCCACGCACGCCCGACGCGACGTAAGCGCGGCGGGCGAAAGCCCCGAGACTCACGTCGACCGGCGCATCGTAGGATCCACGATCGTGGCCGCATACGTCGTCACGCGACCTTTCCCGGAGAGCAACATCGGCTCGAACCTAGCGAGTCTCGCTGGCGCACTGCTGCTCGCAAGCCGCATCCGGCGCGAGCTGATCGTCGACTGGCGCGGCCTGAAGCAGCTGCGAGATCCGAACGTCAACTACTTCACCGAGTTCTTCGAGCATCCGCCGACGCTGCTCGGCACTCCGGTTTCGTACGCGCCGCTGCCGGACGCTTCGTACGATCCCGAGTCGCCCGAAGCGCGCTGGCTGACTCCGAACGAGGCCGGCTCGCTCTCCATGGATCCGCGCGAAGAGGCGGAGCGCTACCTCGTCGTGCAGGGATACCACGGCCCGGACCGCATGTATTTCGCCACCGAAGGCGAGCGGCTCGCCTACTTGCGGACGTTCTACCGGGCGCTTGCGCCGGGTCCCGTCGTCCGGGAAGCAGCGGAGGGTTGGGCGGCGGAGCACCTCGAGGGATCGTTCGTCGTCGGCGTCAACGTCCGCACGGGAAACGGCCACTACTTCGCCAAGACGCAGCAGTACGCCGGCCGCGTCAACGTCAGCCTCTTCGACGACCCCGACCGTTTTCTCCAGCTCGTCGCGCGCGCATGCCGGGCGCGGCTGCGACGAGCGCCGCGCGAGTGGCGCGAGAACGCGAAGATCTTCTACGCGACCGACTCGTCGTCGATGAGCGAGCTCTTGGCGCGACTGCCGAACGCGACGACGCGCCGCCGGGTGTTTCCGCCGCCCGGTACCGGCGACACGTTCCGCTTCGAAGGGAACGACTACTCCGACCGCGACTCGATCGTCGACACGCTCGTCGACATGTTCCTGCTCGCGCGCTGCGACGCGCTCGTCTACAACACGTCGGTGTTCAACCGCTATGCCCGCGTGGTCACCGGCGGGTACAGCGGCAACCAGGTGCATTTCGAGGGACTCTTGCTCCGGAACCGGTGGAAGAGCGTCAAGCAGGCGGCGCGACGCCGCTTGCCCTGACGGCTCAGCCGTCGCGAACGCGGCGCCGGCCGCGCAGACGCCACCGCAGCTTCGTCGACAGCGACGGCCGGAGAGCATCTCTTCTGGCCGTGGTCGCGCGGTGATACTCGTCGAGCTCCTCCGCCGTCCAATGCGCGGTGTCGCTCGCCCGCGAGCGGTAGAAGAGCAGCTCGTCGCTCGGGTTGTCGAAGTCGAGGTACCACGAATCGTGCCGCGCCACGTAAGGGGCGCCCGTGCGGATCGCTTCGTACCCCCAGGCCACGTTCGGTCGGTAGAGGGCGAAGGTCGTATCGATCGGGAAGTAGTAAGCGCCCGGCTCGAGCGGCCAGTCCTGGCTGGCGGCCTCGCCCGCGACGACCTCGCGCTTGTGGCGGTAGTGGTCGGGGATGTCGTCGGCCCGAAGTCCAAACCCGGCTTTCTTCGGCAACCGGTAGCGGGCTAGCAGGTCGGCGAAGCGGTCGAGCGCGTCGAGAGGGCATTCGGGCGCGGGCACGACGTCGGGATCGGTGTAGACGAACGGCCGACCGCGCGTGAGCTCGAAGAGGCCGGGGGCGACCCACAGCACGCGGTGACCGTAGTTCTGCCCCAACCGGACGACGGTGTGGGGTGTCGACTCGAAGTACTCGAGCAACGGCGGGTAGGCCGAGTCGTTGTCGAGAAAGTAGATCTCGTCGCAGCCTGCGCGCTCGAGCCAGTCGACGAGCTCGACGACAGACGAGAGCCTGTCTCGGCAGATGATGAACACCGGGACCCGCTCCAAGGCGGCTTACCTTAGCCATCTGCTACAGAGTCGCCTCGTGCCGCTCGTCACCGCAGCGATCACCACCTATAACCGCGCCGCCTATGTCGGCGAGGCGATCGATTCGGTCCTGCGACAGACATTCCGCGACTTCGAGCTGCTCGTTGTCGACGACGGGTCGACCGACGGGACGCCCGCGATCGTCGCACGCTACGGCGATGCCGTTCGATACGTCCGGCAGGAGAACGAAGGCCGCTCTTCGGCCCGGAATGCTGCCGTCCGTCACGCCGGCGGCGAGTTCGTCGCGTTCTGCGACTCCGACGATTGCTGGCTTCCGGATCGGCTCGAGCGCCAGCTGGCGGCGATCAGGGACCGGCCGGAGGTCGGGATGGTGCACGGACACGTCGAGCTGATCGACGAGGGCGGCCGGCCGCTCGCGAAGGAGACGGCAGCGCATCGTGCGGTATTCAGCAATGCACACCGGAAGCCGGTTACGTACGCGCACTACGCCTGGGATTGTCGCTGCCTCAGCTCGACGGTGCTCGTCCGTCGCACGGTATTTGAGGAAGTCGGCTTGTACGACTCCGAGCTCTTGCTCGACGACTACGACTTCTACCTACGACTGCTGCTCCGCTACGGAATCGTCTTCCTCGACGGGGCGCCGCTTGCGGAGCATCGTCTGCATCCGGAGCAGATGACGACGTACGAGCTCGGGATGGGGCAGATTCAGACGGCGGAGAAGCACCTCGCGCTGCTCGGACAACGCGAGGACATTCCCGATGCGCGACGAGCGCGGCGCAACTTCAATCTCATGCTCGCCCGGAGCTGGCGAATTCTCGGCGACCGCCGCAAGTCACGGGCGGCGGCGCTCGAAGCGCTCCGCCTCGGTGCGCCGC
>JBKPRX010000058.1:0-2504 GCA_046734795.1 Actinomycetota bacterium | reverse complement strand
ATCGGAGCGACGATCGAGTCGACCGTCGACCAAGCGGACGTCTACGTCGTCTCCGACGGCTCGACCGACGACACCGCGCGTGTCGCGCGGGCCGCCGGCGCCCGGGTGCTCTCGCGCGACCAAAGCGGCGGCAAGCCGGATGCCCTTCGCGCGGGTATGCGTCACTTCGCTCTCGCAGAGCGATACGACTTCGTCGCCGTCCTCGACGACGACACCGTCCTTGCGCCCGACTACGTCGAGCGCATCGTCGCCAAGCTCGACCGCGACGAGGGCGCGGCGGCGGCGTCGGGTCGCATCGACTCCCTTTGGACGCACGCGTACCGCTGGAATCCATACATCGCGATGCGCGCGTTCATGTACTGGTCGTATCAGGCGACGATCAAGCGCGGCCAGAACGCGCTCAAGGTCGTCAACGTCATCTGCGGCGCGAACACGGTCTTCCGCGCGCGGGTGTTCGCGGAGTTGATCGAAGACGATGCTCCGTATGCGATCGACGACATGTACTGGCTCGCCGAGCTCGTTCGCCGGCGCCTCGGACGGGTTGCGTACGTGCACACGGCGCATTCGTGGACGATCGACCCGCACACGTTCGGAAGCTGGTACGGACAGACAGTTCGTTGGTCGTGGGGCCAGTTCCAGTCGATTCGCGGCCACCGGCTCGGATTCCGCGCCTCGTGGTTCGACCTTGCGTACCTCGCGCTCTTGCTCGACTGGCTGCCGTACATGCTCGAGCCGTTCGCCGCGGTTCCGGTCGCACTGCTCCTGAAGCCGTGGATCGATCCGCTCTGGATCTTCGTCTTCTACGTCGCCACGAGTGTCGCCTGGATCGGTTGCGCGGCGATCGCCTTGCGCAAGCCGCGACTCCTGCTGCTCGCACCGGCGATTCTCTGTCTCGATCTCGTGTACCGCCTGACGATGCTGCACGCGCTCTTCAAGACGCTGCGGCAGCCGCGGATCGAGGTGTGCGCCTGGGACTCACCCACGCGCATCGACCTCGACGCCGGGAGTGCGAATGGCTAACTGGACACCCGTCGAGCTCGAAGCGGACGTGTCGGCGCTGTGCGCAGCCCGACCAACCGGCTCGACTGGGCTCCTGCGCGGGCTGCGGATTCGGTTGATCCGCCTCGCTCGGTTCGGACGACAACTGCGGAACGAAAGGATCTCGAAATGAAGGCTCTGATCACGGGTGGTGCCGGCTTCATCGGTTCGCACCTTGCGGAAAAGCTGTTGGGCGAGGGCGCGGAGGTCTGGGCGCTCGACGACCTCTCGACCGGTAGCGCGCAGAACATCGCGCACCTGGAAGACCACTCCGGCTACCACGTCGTGATCGACAGCGTGCTCCAGCCGGCGATCGTGAACGAGCTCGTCCGAAAGGTCGACGTCGTCTACCACCTGGCCGCCGCGGTCGGCGTGAAGACGATCGTGCAGGAGCCGGTTCGCACGCTGCGCGTCAATCTTGGCGGCACCGAGACGGTTCTCGACGCGTGCTGCAAGTTCGAGAAGCCGGTGCTGATCGCATCGACGTCCGAGGTCTATGGCGATCATCGCACGGAGGAGCCGCTCACCGAGACGTCGCGGCGCATTTACGGTGCCACGACGCAGAAGCGCTGGGCGTACGCCGACTCGAAGGCGATGGACGAGTTCCTCGGCCTTGCCTACCACGAGGAGTACGGACTCGAAACGGTGATCGTGCGGCTGTTCAACACCGTCGGTCCGCGTCAGACCGGTCTCTACGGCATGGTGATCCCGCGCTTCGTTGAGCGGGCACTCCGCGGCGAGGCGATCGAGATCTATGGGGACGGCGCGCAGACGCGCTGCTTCTGCCACGTCGAGGACACTGTTCGCGCACTCGGCGGGCTGATCGAGGCGCTGCCGCAGACAAGCGGCGAGATCTACAACGTCGGTGCCTGCAACCAGATCTCGATCGCGGAACTCGCCGATCGTGGGAAAGAGCTGACCGGCTCCGAGTCGCCGACGGTGCACGTGCCGTTCGACGAGGTCTACGGCTCTGGGATCGAGGACATGCTCCACCGCGTTCCGGGGACGGACAAGATCCGGGCGGCGATCGGCTGGGAGCCGGAGCGCAACCTCGACGACATCCTCGGCGATGTGATCGCGAGCATCAGCGGCGTCGCGATCGCAGCGGCGGCGTAGCGCGAAGTCAGTCGTCCGCCGGCGGCCGGCGAAGCTTCTTCTGAGCGGAGCGGCGGCGCTTGTCCACGAGGCGCTGCCGCTTCGCTCCTTCGCTCGGTTTCGTCGGGACGCGGCGTCGCTCGACGCGGAGAGCCTCGCGAAGCTGAGTCACGAGCCGATCGACCGCGAGCTGACGATTTCGTAGCTGGCTGCGCTCGTCCTGTGCGACCGCACGCAAGACGGGACCCGCGCGTGAGACAACGCGACGCTTCTGGTTTTCGGTCAGCGCAGCGGATGTCTCGACCTCGAATGTCGCTTCGACCCGCGTCTCGGTCTTCTGCGCGTGCTGCCCGCCGGGACCGCTCGACCGC
>JBKPRX010000057.1:0-7071 GCA_046734795.1 Actinomycetota bacterium | reverse complement strand
GGCGCAGAGCAGGGCCGGCTCGACCTGGCCGATCTCCAGCGCCGCGCGCGCCGGCTGCTCGAGTCGACCACGCAACAGGACGACGCCAAGCTCTTCTGAGCGAAGACCCCCGCCTGGTCGACGAATCCCCGCCGGGGCTCGAGGGCCCCGGCGCCCGCGAGCGCTTCGCGCGGCTCGCGATCGACCTCACGCCGATCCGCGAGGCGCCGGCGTTCCGCTGGTTCTGGCTCGGACAGGCGGCGAAGGACCTCGGCAGCGGCGTCGCACAGGTCGCGCTGCCGTATCAGATCTACCAGCTGACGGGATCGACGCTCGCGGTCGCGGCGATCTCGTTCGTGGAGCTGGTGCCGCTCGTCACTCTGACGCTCCTCGGCGGCGCGCTCGCGGACGCCGTCGACCGGCGGCGGCTCCTCATCTGGACGCAGTTCGGGATGGCCGCTACGGGGATCGGCCTCGTCGTCAACGCTGCGCTGCCGAACCCGCAGGTCTGGGCGTGCTTCGTGCTCGCGTTCTTCTCGGCGTCGTTCTTCTGCCTCGGCGTCGGCGGCATGCGCTCGATCACGCCGCGGCTCGTGGCGCCGAATCAGCTGACGGCCGCCCTCGTGCTCGAGAGCATCTCCGGCTCGTTCGCTTCCGTCGGCGGCCCGGCGCTCGGCGGTGTGCTCATCGGGATCGTCGGCCTCACCGCGACGTACGCCTTCGACCTCGTCACGTTCATCGCGGGGATCGCCAGCATCTTCGCGCTGCCGAAGATCGCGCCGGTCGCCGACGCGGATCGTCCCAGTCTGCGTTCGATCGCCGAGGGCTTCCGCTACGTCATCCACCAGCCGGTCGTCCTCGGCTTCATGCTCGTCGACGTCAATGCCATGGTCTTCGGGATGCCGATGGCGCTCTTCCCGGCGATCGCCACGCACAAGTACGGGAACCCGGCGCTCGTCGGCTACATGTACGCGGCGCCGTACGCGGGCGCGCTCGTTTCTTCGCTCGCGTCGGGCTGGATCCCGCACGTGCGCCGTCAGGGGCTGGCGGTGGCATTCGCAGCAGCGGGATGGGGGATCGCGATCGCGGCCTTCGGCTTCACCGACACGCTATGGGCCGGGCTCGTGCTGCTCGCAGTGGCGGGCGCGGCCGACAACGTCAGCGCCGTCTTCCGCGCGACGATCATGCTGAGCGCGACGCCGGAGTCCATGCGAGGACGCCTCACCGGCATCGAGTTCATGCAGGTTGCGAGCGCTCCGACGCTCGGGAACGTCGAGGCGGGCGTCGTCGCGTCCGTGACCAGCCTCCGCTTCTCGATCGTCTCGGGAGGGCTTCTCTGTGTCGTCGGCACGCTCGTCGTGGCCGCGCTGTTCCCTGCGCTGCTCCGTTACGACGCGAAGCGGGACAAGCTCACGTGAATCGGCTCACGCGAGGGTTCTTCGCGCGGCCGGTGCACGAGATCGCGCCAGAGTTGATCGGAGCGACGCTTCTGGTCGAAGGCGTCGGCGGCGTGATCGTCGAGGTCGAGGCTTACGACCACGAGGATCCGGCCGCGCACGGCTTCCGCGGCAGGACCGAGCGCAACGCCTCGATGTTCGGTCCAGCGGGTCACGCGTACGTCTACCGGTCGTACGGGATCCACTGGTGCCTGAACTTCGTCTGCGAGGACGTCGGCGTCGCGAATGCGGTGCTCGTCCGCGCGCTCGAGCCGACGCAGGGGTTCGACGCGATGCGCGCCCGCCGGGGGATGGAGAACGAGCGGCTCCTCTGTGCCGGGCCGGGGCGGCTGTGCCAGGCGCTGGGCATCACACGTGAGCACGACGGGCTCGCTCTCGACGAGCCGCCGTTCGAGCTTCACGCGCGCACGCGTGAGCCCGATGTCGTGCGCGGCCCACGCGTCGGCATCACGAAGGCGGTCGAGCAGCCGTGGCGGTACGGGCTCGCCGGCTCCCGCTTTCTGAGCCGGCCGTTTCGCGAACGAGCGGGTAGTTCGTCGCAGCAGCCGCGTCGTCGCCGTAGCTCACGGCCTGCGACGGGCCGTTGAACCTCTGCCCTTCGGCGAGTACGAGAAGCCCGCCTGGACGAACGACGGCGCCGAAGTGATTTTCGGACGCCACCCGCACGGGCGCGAGAAGTACGACTACGCGCAGATCGCGCTCGTGCGCGACGGCGAGCGCCTGGCCGTCGGCACGAGCGGCATGCGGCCGATGTACGGCGGTCGGTCGGAGCATGCTCTCGCGCCTCTCGGCGCGCGTCTCGCTCACCGCAGGCGGAGCGCCTTGCGAAAGGGCGCCGCGGCGTTGCGGACGCCTTCACCGTGGCCGACGAGGACGACATCGGGGTCGAGTCGCCCGAGGCGTCGCTTCGGCGGGAACGGACGGAGGACCGGGTGGACACCGAGCGCGCCGCCGCCGAGTGTGAAGTACCCGACGGTGCCGAGCACGTCGGCAAGGACGAGCACGCGACGATCGGGCCACCACAGCGCGCGCTCGTGCCAGAGCGGAACGTTCACGACGCTGACGATCTCGAGCGGAGCATCGACGCGATCGGGCACGCGTAGATGCGGAACGCCCAGCTCCGCCGCGATCTCCGCACAGTCGCGGTTGTGCCGGTCGAGCAGCTGGACGACGCCCGCGGGCTCGCCGAGCGCGCGCGCCCGCTCGAGCGCGTCCGGCCAGAGCACCGCGTCGACGAGCCACACGCGCCCGTCGA
This sequence comes from Actinomycetota bacterium, assembly GCA_046734795.1. Taxonomy (GTDB): domain Bacteria; phylum Actinomycetota; class Thermoleophilia; order Gaiellales; family Gaiellaceae; genus JBKPRX01. The sequence goes on along the minus strand of JBKPRX010000057.1, from coordinate 4,380 downwards.
CGGCGAGCGCGTGAGACGTTCGCGCCACGCGCTCCTCGACGATCCAGCCGAAGCCGTCGTCGCTCTCGTCGACGAAGCGGAACGTCAAGCGCGTCCGACGACGAGCTTCACCGTCATGTTGGCGGCGGCCGCGACGCCGGCGCGCGGTCTCTGTGCGAGCACGCGCCCGGGATCGCCGTCGGTGAGACCCGTTACGAGTGGGTCGAGGTGCAGCTTCCGCAGGCGCTTCCGAGCCTTCGTGAGCTTGAGGCCGACGACCTTCGGCACGACGCCGTGGGTCGCGCGCGGCACGACGAGCATCACCCGGTCGTACGACGTCAGCCTGCCCTTCTTCGGGTACTGCGCGAGGACGACGCCGAGCCGCTGGCCCGCCTTTGCGGGCTTGTAGACGTACGACGGCGTGAGCGGCGACGCGACGAGCGTCTGCAATGCAAGCCTCACCGGCTGCCCGACGACGCTCGGCACCTCGACCTCGTTCGGCTTGCAGTCGGCGCGCTCCGGCACGTGGCTCGGGAGGATCTCCGCGGCGAACGTTTTGGGGCAGACGCCGTTGTCGAGCTCGAGCTTGCCGTCGCGCAGCACGACGTTCTGCGTCGTTCCGTACATCGCCGGCGGCGACGCGAAGTACTTCACCTCGGTGCCGCCCGGAACGGCCGGCTCACGAAGCGCGCGCTGCATGAAGGTCTTCCAGATCATCGCGGGATAGGTGCCGCCGGCCACCGGCTCGCCGTGGAACTGGTTCGTCATCGGGATGAGCTTGTTCGGGTAGCCGACCCAGACCGCTGTGACGAGCTGCGGGGTGTAGCCGACGAACCACGCGTCTCCGTAGTTCTCGGTGGTGCCGGTCTTGCCAGCCGCCGGCCGGTCCGGCAGCGCTGCGCGCGTGCCCGTCCCCTCGGTGACGACGCGCTCCAGGATCGAGTTCTCGGCGGCGACGGTGTCCTCGCGGAGGACGCGCCTGCCACGCGGTCTGTTGCAGGCTTTGATGTGCTGCTTGCCGCATTCGAGGTCGGTCGACTTTTCGTCGCCGACCACGACGATCGCCCGGGGCCGGTTCCTGATCTTGTCGATCGATCCGTCGATGCGAAAGCCGCCGTTCGCGAACGCGCTGAACGCACGCGCCATCTCGAGCGGGTTGACCGCCTGCGCGCCGAGGCCGATCGAGAGGTAGGGGCGGAGTGGGCTCGCGATGCCGAGCCGGTGCGCGGTGTGCACGACGTTGTTCGGTCCGACCGCCTTGGTCAGCTGGCCGAAGACGCTGTTGTCCGAGTGAATGGTCGCCTGCTGGAGGTCGATCGTGCCGAGGTACGACCCTTCGTAGTTGTGGACCGGCCACGTCGTTCCGTCGAGGAAGAGCGTGATCGGGCGCGAGACGAACGTCGTGCCCGGAGCAATGCCCTCCTCGAGGGCGGTCGCGAGCACGAACGGCTTGAACGACGATCCCGGCTGCCGCTCGCCCTGCACGGCGAGGTTGAACTGCGACCGGCGGTAGTTCTCGCCGCCGACCATCGCGAGCACGCGGCCGTCGCGCGGATCCATCGCGACGAGTGCCGCGCTCGGCGCGCCCGTCCAGTCCAGCCATTTCGCGATCGCGTCGCGCGCGTCCTGCTGCACGCGTAGGTTGATGGACGTGCGCACGCGCAGGCCGCCGCCGAACACGGTCGACGAGCCGTACCGCTCGACGAGCAGCTGCTTCACGTAGTTCGTGAAGTACGGCGCCTTCAGGTTCTGGCTCGTCGGCAGCCGTACGTCCTCGGGCTTCGGCAGCGGCGCGCGATTCGCCCGGACGAAGTCGCCGTGCGTGATGTGACCCTGGTCGAGCATCGCGAGCAGGGCGATGCGCCGTCGCGCCTTCGCGGCGCGCGGGTGAGTGACCGGGTCCCAACGAGACGGATCCTCGGGGATGCCGGCGAGCAAGGCCGCTTCCGCCAGGTTCAGCGTCTTCGCGCTGTGGCCGAAGTACGCCTTCGATGCCGTCTCGACGCCGTACGCGCCGTTGCCGAGGTAGATCGTGTTGAGGTACGCGGTGAGGATCCGGATCTTCGACCAGTGCCGCGGCCCGGACTCGAGCTGCCAGGCGAGCGCCGCCTCCTTGAGCTTGCGCGAAATCGTCCGCTCGTTCTGGACGAGCGCGTTCTTGACGAACTGCTGGGTGATCGTCGACCCGCCCTGCACCGTGCTCTTGTGGCGGACGTCCTCCCAGAGGGCGCGCGCGATGCCGTGGACGTCGACGCCCCGGTGCTCGTAGAAGCGTTTGTCCTCGACGTCGACGATCGCGTGCTTCATCCAGGGCGAGATGTCGTTCCACCCCACGAGCTCGCGCGCCTCCTTGCCGCGGAGCACCGCGAGGATCGCGTGGCCGTTGTCGGCATACACGTACCCGTCGACCTCGCCGGCCTGCGCACGTCGCGGGTCGAGCGACGGAAGTTGTCCCGCGATCGCGGTGATCAGGCCGGCCGAGAAGGACGCCGCGGAGACGAGGAGGAGAACGATCAGGAGCGCGAAGAGGCGAAGCTTCCGTATCCGGCGCCGCCTGCGCTGTGCGCGTTTGCGGAACAGCAAGCCGCCTATCGTAGTGCGGCTGCCGTCCTACACGGGCTGGGAGTGCAGCACGATCTTGCCCTGCGGCGCGTCCCCGCCCGGCTTCCGTTCGACAGTCACCGCGACGATCGCGCCGTGCGGCACGCGCCGGTCGAGCGGGATGATGATCGTGTTGCCGCCTCCCGGGAACGTGCCTGCGCGCACGGGCATGTTGTTCTTGATCACCCACGCCTCGTAGATGCGGCCCTTCGGAGCGGCCGGGAGCTGGGAGACGATCAGCGTCCCGTTCCCGTTCGGCGCGACGAGGAGCGTCCCCGAGCGCTGGCCGCTCACGCGCACCACCGCTGCCGTCGGGCTGGCGATCGCTTTTTCGAGACCCTGACGCGCGCTCCGCTCCCGGTCGAGCGACCGCGAGAGGTCGACCGACCAGATTCCGAGGCCGATCGCCGCGACGGCGGCCACGCCTGCGACGGTGTAGGCGACGGGCAGCCAGCGCGGTCGCAGCGGCCGGACGTTCGGCCGCTCCTCACGAGCCGCGTCGAGGATCCGCGAGCGGAGCTCCGGCGGCGGCGCCGGCGACTCGACCGCGAACGCCAGCGCGCCCGCGGCGCCGCTCAGCTGCGCAAGTTGCTGCTGGCATTCCGCGCAGGTCGCGAGATGCTCCTCGTAGCGCGCCGACTCTTCGCGATCGAGCGCGTCGAGCGCGTACGCGGCGGTGTAGTCGTGCAGCGTCAGTGGCTCCATGCCATCTCCTCGGCCTCGCCCAGCAACTCGCGAAGGCGCGCGAGGCCGGTGAACATCCTGCTCTTGATGGTACCCACGGGTTGTCCGAGCCTCTCTGCGAGCTCGGACTGCGTGAACCCTCCGTAGTACGCGAGCTCGAGGGCCTCGCGCTGTGGATCCGGAAGCTGCTTGAGCGCGTTCTGCACACGCTCGCGCTCGAGGCGTAGCCACGCGCTCTCGTCGCTCGCGTTCCCCACGGGCTCCGGCGCGAGCTCGAGCGCGTCCGCGCGGCGCCGCTCCTCGCGACGCACGATGTCGACGGCGCGGCGGTGCGCCAGCGTGAGGATCCAGGTCGACGCCTTCGCACGCTCCGGCAGGAACCGGTGTGCGTTGCGCCAGACGTCGAGGAACACGTCCTGCACGGCGTCCTCTGCGAGTGCGCGGTCGCGCAGCATCCGGAGAGCGAGGCCGTAGACGACTCGGCCGAAGCGGTCGTACAGCTCCGCCAGGGCGCTGTCGTCCGAGCGCGCCGCGAGCGCGACGACCGCTTCGTCGGACAGGTGCGCGAGATCCCGTACCACCGGTGCCGAGCCTAGTCCCGAGCGCTGACGTCCCACGGAAGGCATTCGCCGAGGACGCTGAACCGGTTCGACCTGCCGGACGAATGAAGCCCGTGAGGGCGAGGACGGCGGTGACTGCGGCCACCGCCGTCCCACTCTGTCGTCCCTCGCTTCGCTCCGCTCGCGCTCCGGGTGCGCGCTTCGCGCGCTGAGGCGACGGCGCTCGGCTTCGATTGTCCTCGGTGAGCGCCGCGGCGAAGCCGCGACGCAGACGGATCCAGTTTTTGCAAAAGCGTTCCGAACCGATTCCGAACGCCGCGCGAATGGACGCCGTACTCAAACCGGGAGGAGGGCACAAAATTGCATTCAGCTGCCGCAATCGTCCGCAAGCCCGTCTCGGCCGTTCTGTTTCTCGCGGCCGGGCTCGCAGCGACCATCCTGTTGCTCGTCTACGGAGCAGGCCCGCACGCCGCGAAGGCGTCGAGCCATTCCGAGGCGCCGCTGATCAGCCAGGATCCGCGCGCGGACAATACGGACCTCTACGCGTTCGTCAGCC
>JBKPRX010000056.1:0-20446 GCA_046734795.1 Actinomycetota bacterium | reverse complement strand
CTGCAGCGGGCACTCGCCGCCCTTGTCGCAGACCGGACAGTCGAGCGGATGGTTGACGAGAATGAACTCGAGCGTCGCGTGCTCGCCCTCGGCGGCCTTCTCCGAGGTGCGCGCGGTCTTGACGACCATGCCGTCCTGCGCCGTCAGCGTGCAGCCGGCTTGGAGCTTCGGCATCCCCTCGATCTCGACGAGGCACATTCGGCAGGCGCCGACCGGCGGGCCGAGGCGCGGCTCGTAGCAGAAGACGGGGATCTCGATCCCAGCTGCAAGCGCCGACTCGACGATGCCCGTTCCCTTCGGCACCTCGATCTCCACGCCGTCGATCGTGAGCTTGACCGTCTCGATCGCGCTCACGCGCTCACCTCCTGCGCGAGCGGCGTGTGCGCGTGCTGGTCGACCGGCGCGAAGAGTCCGTCGAGCGAGGACTCGCCGCCGAACGGGCACGCCCCCTCGTCGATGTGCCGTCGGAACTCGTCGCCGAAGCGACTGACGTAACTCGCGACAGGCATCGCCGCCGCGTCTCCCAACGGACACAGACACTTGCCGAGAATCCGGTCGCAGACGTCGAGCAACAGGTCGAGCTCCGCGTGCGAGGCCTCGCCGTCCTCGATCTTGCGGAGAAGCTGCACCATCCAGCGCGTTCCCTCGCGGCACGGCGTGCATTTTCCGCACGACTCGTGCATGTAGAACTGCGCGACGCGCAAACCGAGCTGCGCCATGCAACAGCGATCGTCGATCACGATCACGGCGCCGGAGCCGAGCATGCTTCCGACCGCAGCGATCGAGTCGAAGTCGAGCGGCGTGTCCACTTCGTCGGCGGTCAGCACAGGCACCGACGAGCCGCCGGGGATGATCGCCTTCAGTTCGCGGCCGCCGGGGATGCCGCCGCCGAGGTCGTAGATCAGCGTGCGCAGCGTGGTGCCGAGCTCGAGCTCGTAGTTGCCGCCGTTCGCGACGTTGCCGGACAGCGAGAACACGCGCGTGCCCGCGGAGTTCTCGACGCCGATCTTCGCGTAGTCGGCGCCACCGAGCGCGAGAATTTGCGGCACGGACGCGACCGTCTCGACGTTGTTGATCAGCGTCGGCGAGGCGTACAAGCCTTGCACCGCCGGGAACGGCGGCTTCGCGCGCGGCTGGCCACGCTTGCCCTCCAGTGATTCGAGCAGCGCGGTCTCCTCGCCGCAGATGTATGCGCCCGCACCCCGGTGCAACACGATCGTGACGCCTCCGAGCAGATCCGCTGCACGCGCTTCGTCGAGCGCCGCGCGGATGACCTCGAACTCGGTCAAGTACTCGCCGCGGATGTAGATGAAGACCTGCGTGCACTCGATTGCGTGCGCGGTGATCAAGCAGCCTTCGATCAAGCGATGCGGAACGCGCAGCATGATCTCGCGGTCCTTGAACGTCCCAGGTTCGGACTCGTCGGCGTTGACCGTCAGATAGGTCGGCTTGCCGGTCCCCTTGGCGAGAAAGCTCGCCTTGCGTCCCATCGGAAATCCCGCGCCGCCGCGGCCGCGGATCCCGGAGGCGAGAAGCTCCTCGACGATGGCCTGTGGTGCCAGCCCGCGCGCGCGTGTGAGCTGCACATAGCCGCCTACCTCGCGGTAGGCATCGATCTTCGTCAGGTCCCGGTCTTCCGAGCCCGCGAGGACGACGCGTTCACCCACCGCGCAGCTCCGCCACGATCGCGGGCACGTCGTCGGGCTTGACCGGCTCGCGGTAGCGATGGTCGACGGAGACGACGGTGCCCCATCCGCAACCCCCTGCACATTCGATCGTCCGCAGCGTCACCTCGCCGTCCTCGGTCGTCTCGCCGGGGTGGACGCCGAGCTCGTGCTCGAACGCTTCGAGCACCTGCTGCGCGCCGACGAGCGCGCAAGAGATGTTCGTGCACACCTCGACGAGATGCCGGCCGACGGGCTCGAGTTGGAACATGTCGTAGAACGAGGCGACGGACTTGCAGTACGCCGGCGTGAGCTCGAGCGCATCGGCCACTTCGTCGAACGCCTGGGGCGGAAGCCAGCCGCCGTGTTGCTCCTGCGCCAAGCGCAGACACGGCAAGACGGCCGAGCGGGATTCCGGATACTGCGCCGCGATCTCGCGCATGGCCTCGTACGTGCTCACCGATCGACCTCGCCCATGACCGTGTCGAGCGAGCCGACGATCGCGATCATGTCCGCGACGAGCGCGTCGCGCATGCAGGTCGCGGTCGCCTCGAGCGCGACGAACGACGGCGCGCGGAACTTCACGCGCCACGGCTTCGGGCCGCCGTCGGAGACGACGTAGCAACCGAGCTCGCCGCGCGCCGACTCGACGGTCACGTACACCTCGCCCTCGGGCACGCGATAGCCCTCCGTCACGATCTTGAAGTGGTGGATGAGTGACTCCATCGACGTATGCAGCTCTTCGCGCGGCGGCAGCACGACCTTGCGGTCGTCCGCGATCCACGGCTTGCCCTCCATCCGCTCGAGCCGGTTCAGGCTCTGCTCGACGATGCGAACGGACTCGCGCATCTCGTCCATGTGCACGCGGTACCGGTCGTAGACGTCGCCGGCGGTGTAGACCGGCACGCGGAAGTCGACCTGGTCATAGGCGAGGTACGGCTGGTCGCGGCGAAGATCCCAGTCGACGCCCGATGCGCGCAGAACCGGCCCCGACTGCCCGAGCGCGATCGCGTCTTCCGCGGACAAGAGACCGAGACCCTTCGTGCGCTCGAGCCAGATCTGGTTGCGCGTGAGCAGCGTCTCGTACTCGTCCACCGCCTTCGGCATCCACTCGCAAAAGCGGCGACACTCGGGGAAGAACCCACCCGGGATGTCCTCGGCAAGACCGCCCGCCTGGAAGTAGCGCGTATGCATTCGCGCGCCGGCGACGAGCTCGAAGAGATCGAGCACGAGGTCGCGCTCGCGGAACGTGTACCAAAAGAGCGAAATCGCACCGAGCTCGAGCGCGCTCGTACCGAGCCAGACGAGGTGCGAGTGAATCCGGTTCAGCTCGCAGAGGAGCTGCCGCATCCACGTCGCCTTCTCGGGCACCTCGAGCGCGAGCAGCTTCTCGATCGCGAGCACGAACACGAGCTCGTTGATCTGGAACGAGAGGTAGTCGATGCGCGGCGGGTACGTGATCGCCTTCCACCACGTCTTCTGCTCCATGTTCTTCTCGAAGCCCGTGTGCAGGTAGCCGATCACCGCACGCAGCCCGACGACGCTCTCGCCGTCGAGGTCGACGAGCAGCCGGAGCACGCCGTGCGTCGAGGGGTGGTTCGGCCCGAAGTTGACCGAGAGGATGTCGTCGCTGTCGCGCAGCTCGGCCGGGATCTCGAGAATGGTCGGGGTCGGCGACGGAATGTGCGAGCCCTCGTAGATCGGCGGCCCGACGAGCGGCCACTGCCGCGTGCCGGCGCTCTCGGTGACGACGACCACTACTCAGCCTCCGAGAACCGAACCGGCTCGCCGCCGATTGGATAGTCCTTGCGGAGCGGATGGCCTTCCCAGTCGTCCTCCATGAGGATCCGGACGAGGTTCGGGTGGCCCGCAAACTCGATTCCGAACATGTCGAACGCTTCGCGCTCGTGCCAGTCGGCGGTCGGCCACACGCCGACGACGCTCGGCACCGGCTCGCCGTCGTCGACCCAGAGCTGAAGGCGGACACGGGGTGCGCCTTCGCGCAGCGCGAGCAGGTGGTAGCTGACGGAGAACCGCTTCGGCTTCGTCTCGGGCAGCACCTGGTAGCCCTGCGTCATCGGCATGTTCAGGTCACGGCCGGTCGCCGTCCCGATATAGCCCGAGACGCCCTTCGTGCCCCAGCCGAAGTAGTCGGTGGGCGAGAGGTCGGAGAGGAACGAGAAGCCGAGCTCGTCGCGTAGGTGGGTCGCCGCTTCGACGAGCTCTGCCGCCTCGACGACGACTGTCGTCTCGCCGTGCGCCTCGACAGTGCGGACGTGACCCGGCATCCGCGACCAGTCGGTCAAGACGCGACCGCCCTCCGCTCGTACGCAGGCGGCACGCCGGCCTGAACCGCCTCGTGCAAGCGAATGATCCCCTCCATCAACGCTTCCGGCCGCGGCGGACAGAACGGCACGTAGATGTCGACGGCGACGATCTTGTCCACGCCCTGGAGCACCGTGTAGTTGTTGAACATCCCGCCTGAGCTCGCGCACGCGCCCATCGCGATCACCCATTTCGGCTCGAGCATCTGGTCGTAGATCTGCCGAAGCGGCGCCGCCATCTTGTGCGCGACGCGACCGGAGACGATCAGCAGATCAGCCTGGCGCGGCGACGAACGAAAGGCTTCCATCCCGAAGCGCGCGATGTCGTAGCGCGACGAGACGATCGACATCATCTCGATCGCACAGCACGAGAGACCGAACGTGTCCGGCCACATCGACTTCGTCTGCGCCCAGCGCACGGCCTTCTCGAGCGTCGTGATGCCGAGGTACTGCTCGAGCTCGTCGGCGCCGAGCTCTTCTTCGAAGCGCGACGGACCCTTGGTCGGCCAGAGCAACCGCTCCGATTGCAACCCGTAGTCGCGCAGCCGCTTAGCCACGGTTCACCATTCGAGCGCACCCTTGCGCCAGATGTAGACGTACGCGATGAGCAGGATCGCGATGAAGAACGCAAGCTCTGCGAATGCGAACCAGCCGACCGCGTTGAGCACGACCGCGACCGGATACAAGAACACGATCTCGATGTCGAAGGCGATGAAGAGCATCGCCGTCAAGTAAAAGCTGATCGTGAAGCGCTGCGTCTTCAGCGGCCCCGTCGAGACCCCCGACTCGAAGGCGAGGCCGCGCGCGCGCGTTCGCCGTGCCGGACGCTGCGCGAAGACGAACGACATGGCGATCATCGACACCGGAATCACCAGAGCCATCAGCCCGTAGATCAGAAAGGGCAGCCAGTCGCTCAGCATCCGTCCCGGACGTTATCAGGGGCAGGAGGGCTACGAACGGCTGCGAAAACCCTGCAACGATGCGTGAGCCGAGTGTCACAAAGTAGCCCCTTCGGGGGGAGTGTTCCGGGTATCTCCGTTGCTACGATGGCCACGATGGAGATTCAGGAGCGCACCGAAGAGCTCGTGTCGCTGACGCCTGCCGCTGCGACGAAGATCAAGCAGCTGATGGCCGAGGAGTCCGACGTCGAGGTGCTTCGCATCGCCATCGAAGGCGGAGGCTGCTCGGGCTTCCAGTACGGCCTCGGCTTCGACCGCGGCGCCGTCGAAGGCGACCACGAGTACGAGGTCGAGGGTGTCCGCGTCGTCGTCGACCCGTTCAGCGCGCCGTATCTCCGCGGCGCGAGCGTCGACTACCTGGAGACGATCCAGGAGGCCGGCTTCAAGATCGACAACCCGAACGCGGTCTCGTCGTGCGGGTGCGGCCACTCGTTCCAAGTGGCCGAGGGCGAAGAGCCGGACGCAGCGCACGGCTGCGGCAGCGGCTGCTCGCACTGACCGGCTGAGACGCGTTACGGGGTCGTGGCCGGCAGGGGTCCCGACACCGAGAGCTCGCGATCGCTCGCCATGACGAGCGTCGCCGCAGCGAAGCGTTCCTTTCGGCGAAGGAACGGGCGCTCGACGAGCGCGTACGAGCAGAGCGAGAGCAGCACCGCGACGAGCACCGCTTCGGTCGGCGTGACTTGAAGCCGCGACCAGCGGATCGGCGCGAAGACTGCGAACCAGAGCACGAGCGGATGCCAGAGGTAGAGCCCGTAGGAGATACGTCCGAGGAAACGCAACGGCTCGAGCGCGAGCGTGCGCGCGAGGAGCGACCGCGTGTCCGTCGCGGCGAGGTAGACGAGGAGGCCGCACGCGAGGGCGAACGGCAGCAACACGATCGCCGTCGCCGTTCGGCTCGTCCAGCCCGGCACGAGCCAGACGCACGCAGCGACGAACGCGAGCGCGAGCGGCCATGCAATGCGTCGGGCGCCGGTGCGGAGCAAGAGCTCGGGCGCGCGTCCGTCGACGAGCCACACCGCAAAGAGACAGCCGACGAGCAGCTGGTCGAACGTCGTATCCGGCGCGAAATAGATTCGAAGCGGCGCCGCGCTGCTGAGCGCGAGGCCTGCGCGGTAAGCGGCGATGACGGCGATCGCACCGACGAGGATGCGCGCGAGTATCCGCAGGTCGCGAACGAAGCGCATCAGCACGACGAGAAGAAGCGGCCACACGAGATAGAACTGCTCCTCGGTCGCGAGCGACCAAAGATGGCGGATGCCCGCGGGCAGGAGCCCGTTCCACGCTTGATAGACGTTCGAGACGTAGAGCGTGCTGACCGCGAGCGGCGTGCCGACGAGGTCGTGCAGGCTCGTCGCGCGCAGCACCGGATGGACAACGAAGAGCGCGACCGCGGCGTAGGCGCCGAGCACCACGACGAGCGCCGGCAGCAAACGAAGCGCACGCCGCGCGTAGAAGCGCGGCAGCGAGATCGCCCCGCGACGTGCGTGCTCGCGAAGGAGCAGCGTCGTGATCAGAAAGCCGCTGAGCACGAAGAAGACGTCGACACCGAGAAACCCGCCGCTCGGCGAGCCGTACGCATGCACGCCGACGACGAGCGCGACCGCAATGCCGCGGATTCCGTCGAGTGCAGCCACGTGACCGGAGCGCGGCGCTTCCATCCTTCCGAAGATCGGCCGGCCGGTTACGCCGCTTGAGCGTGTTCGCCGGGAGCGCGATCGGTAGATTTGCCCGTCCGTGAACGAAGGAACACCCGTGCGCGTCGCAGTCGTCGGCTCAGGCCCTGCAGGCTTCTACGCCGCCGGCCACCTGCTCGCTGCGGATCTGCCGGTCGAGGTCGACATGATCGAGCGGCTGCCGACGCCGTGGGGGCTCGTCCGACTCGGGGTCGCTCCCGACCACCCGAAGCTGAAGACCGCCTCGCGCGCGTTCGAGAAGATCGCGCTCCGCCCAGGCTTTCGCTTCCTCGGCAACCTCGAAGTCGGTCGCGACGTGAGCCACGAGGATCTTGCTCAGCTCTACGACGCCGTCGTCTACTCGGTCGGCGCGCAGACCGACCGCCGCATGGGCATCCCGGGCGAGGATTTGCCGGGCTCGTGGCCGGCGACTGCGTTCGTCGCCTGGTACAACGGCCACCCCGACTTCCAGGAGCTCGAGTTCGACCTCGACGTCGAACGCGTGGTCGTGGTCGGAAACGGCAACGTGGCGGTCGACGTCGCGCGCATGCTCGCGCTGACGCCCGAGGAGCTCGCACCGACAGACGCAACCGACCCGGCGATCGCAGCGATTGGTGCGGCGCCGATCAAGGAGATCGTGATGCTCGGACGACGCGGTCCTGCGCAGGCCGCGTTCACGCCGCCGGAGCTCCAAGAGCTCGGCGAGCTCGCGGGCGCAGACGTGATCGTAGATCCCGCGGACTTGGAGCTCGACGCAGCGAGCGAAGCGGCCGTCGCAGCCGACCCCCAACACGCGCAGCGAAACGTCTCGATCCTTCGCGAGTATGCGACGCGGACACCGAGCGGAAAGGCAAAGCGACTCGTGTTGCGCTTCCTCGTCTCGCCTGTCGAGATCGTCGGCGACGAGCGCGTCGAGGCGATCGAAGTCGTTCGCAACCGGCTCGAAGCCGACGCGTCGGGCGCATTGCGCGCAGTGCCTACGGACGAGCGCGAGGCGATCCCGTGCGGTCTCGTCTTCCGCAGCGTCGGCTACCGCGGCGTCGCGATTCCAGACGTTCCCTTCGACGAGAATCGCGGAACGATTCGAAATGAAGGCGGCCGCGTTCTCGACGAGAACGGCAAGCCGCTGCCCGGCGTGTACTGCGCGGGTTGGATCAAGCGCGGCCCGAGCGGCGTGATCGGCACGAACAAGAAGGACGCGACCGAGACGATCGAGCTCTTGCTCGAAGACGTGCGAACCGGTCGCATCGCGCCGAAGGGCGCGAGCACCGAAGCAGTTGACGCGTTCCTCGACGAGCGCGGAGTCGCGCGCGTCCTCTACGACGGCTGGACTGCGATCGACGAGCACGAGCGAGGCCGCGGCGACGAGCAAGGCCGCCCGCGCGTGAAGCTCTGCACGTGGCAGGAACTGCTCGAACGTGCCGCGACGGTCGCGAAGACCGCGTAGGCGTCCCTCGAACGAGTGACGACTGTTGCTCTGCCAGGGGCCGATGCAATCGCGATGAAGCACTTGACGGTCGAGTGCCTTCGTTGCGGCCAGGAACGGACGATCGAGCTGCGAAACGAAGACGAGTGCGCGCGCTGCGGCTACGTCGGCTGGGCGCACTCGCACACGCTTGACGAACGAACGCGCTGCCTCCTCCGCGAGCGCCCACTCGAACGGCGCAGTCTGCACGTCGTCGTGTCGGACGCTTCCTAGTCGCGGCGAACTACTGACCGATCGGCCTCGGGCCGCCGGGTAGACTCGAAACGTGAGCAAGCTGGACACGCGCGAGCTCTGGGGAAGCGAGACTCGAAAGGCCGTCGAGAACTTCCCGGTCTCCGGTGAGCCGATCCCGCCGGCCGTCGTTCATTGGCTCGGCCGCCTCAAGGCCGCGGCGGCGCGCGCCAATGCCGAGCTCGGTCTGCTCGATGCCGACAAGGCCGAGCGCATCGCTGCCGCCGGCGACCAGGTCGCATCCGGCGAGCTCGACGACCAGTTTCCGATCGACGTCTTCCAGACGGGCTCCGGCACGTCGTCGAACACGAACGCAAATGAGGTGATCGCCGCGCTTGCAGGCGAGGATGTGCACCCGAACGACGACGTCAACATGGGCCAGTCGTCCAACGACGTCTTCCCGTCGGCCGTGCACCTCGCGGCGCTCGACGAGATCACGAACCGGCTCCTGCCTGCGCTCGACCAACTCGCCGAGTCACTCGCAAGGAAGGCGCGTGAGTTCGACGACGTCGTCAAGTCGGGCCGCACGCATTGGATGGACGCGGTGCCGGTCACGCTCGGCCAGGAGTTCGGCGGCTACTCGGCTCAGGTGCGCGAAGGTGCGGCACGCGTGCGCGACGCGCTGCCGCGGCTCGGTCAGATTCCGCTCGGCGGCACGGCGACCGGGACCGGACTGAACACCGATCCGCAATTCGCCGAGCGCGTGCGAGAGAAGCTCGTCGCCGACACGAGCCTTCCCATCTCCGGCCCCGCCGATCCGTTCGAGGCGCAGGCTGCGCGGGACGGGATCGTCGAAGCGTCCGGCGCGCTCAAGACCGTCGCTGTGTCGCTGACGAAGATCGCGAACGATTTGCGCTTTCTCGCGTCCGGCCCGCGTGCGGGACTTGCCGAGATCGTGCTCCCGGAGCTCCAGAAGGGAAGCTCGATCATGCCGGGCAAGGTGAATCCGGTGATTCCCGAGGTCGTCACGCAGGTCTCGGCGCAGGTGATCGGCAACGACCAGGCGATCACCGTCGGCGGCATGCAGGGCCACTTCGAACTGAACGTGTTCGTGCCGCTGCTTGCGCGGAACATCCTCGACTCCGTCAAGCTCCTTTCGAGCGCGGCGACGCTCTTCGCGGAAAAGTGCGTCGTCGGGATCGAAGCGAACCGCGAGAACTGTGAGCGCTACGCCGAGCTGACGCTGTCGGCGGTGACCGCGCTCAACCCGTACATCGGCTACGACCAAGGCACTGAGATCGTCAAGGAAGCTGCTGCTTCAGGACGATCGCTCCGTGACGTCGCACGCGAAAAAGGCGTCGACGAGGCGACTCTCGACCAGGCGCTCGACTACCGCGCCATGGCCAAGCCGCACGGCTAGGTCGCGTCTCCGCACCTAGGCACGTCACGAAAACCGTGGTACTTTGGCGCGCGCCACGAGGGGCGGCTCGTGGGGAGGGAAACCGACAGTCTGTCGACGCGTCGCAGCTTGCGGCGCGTCGCTCGGAAAGGGGCAACTACCAGTGAGGCGTATTTTCCTCGTGGCGACCGCGTGCGCGCTTCTTGCGTCCACGCTCGTCGTCGCCGGAGCGAGCGGTCGCTCGTCCGCTTCGGCGAAGAATCGAAACCCACTCGGCCTGACGGTCGTCCGCTTCGCGAAGGGCACCTCGCCCGCAGCGATGCGCTCGGCAGTCGAAGCCGCAGGCGGCGCGGTGATCACCGATCTCTCGAAGATCGATGCGCTCGGCGTTGCGCCGACAAACGGCGATGCCGCCGCGCTCGTCGCCGCCCTGAAGGCACAAAAGCAGGTCAGCGCCGCCTTCCAGGAGAAGGTGATCGCGGCCAACCCACCGGACACGACGATCGGCGGGAACGGGAACAACAATCCGACCTTCGGTCCCGACAATGGCAGCGTCCTGCCGGATCCGTGGCACGACCTCGCAGTCGGCCCGTTCGGCGGTGCCGTCCCCGGCGGCAAGCTTCAGTGGGACGACTACCGCATGAACGTGGCGCCCGCGTGGTCGACGACGCGCGGCGCCGGTATTCGCGTTGCGGTTCTCGACACGGGCGTGCAGGGATCGCACAAGGAACTCCTTGCGAATTACGACAACCAGAGCTCGACGAACGAGATCCCGTGCAACACGTTGACGACGACCTTCGGACCCGGCGTGATGCAAATCCTCGCCGATTGCTCGAGCGAGGACACCGAGGGTCACGGCACGTGGGTCGCGAACCGCATCGTCGGCGCAGCGAACGGCTTTGCGTCGAACGGTGTCGCTCCGAGTGCAACGGTCGCTGGGTACAAGGTGCTCGCAACCGGCTTCGGCGGCTTCACGAGCTGGATCGTCAAGGGCATGGTCGATGCGTGCGACGCCGATGCCGACGTGATCAACATGTCGATCGGCGGTTACTCCGATCCGCTCGATCCGAACAACCCGTTCGCAGCGGATGACGCGGCCGACTACCTCCTGTGGGTCGCCGGCGTGAACTACTGTCGCGCGAAGGGCACCGCGATCTTCGCGTCGGCGGGGAACGAGCACGTTCGCGTCAACCGCACGACCGTCACTGTCGGCGGCGTGAGGCTGTCCGGCGTCGGCCGCGTCGACCAAGGCAACGAGGGGATCGCAAGCGTGCTTCCGGGCACGACTGCCCTCCAGAAGTACGTCACCGACCTCCGCGGCATGCTCGAGACGCCTGCCGGCGTGCCGGGCGTGATCATGGTCTCGGCAACGAACAACCAGATCGGCGCGAAGGACAACGTCGCCGTGAACGCGTGGCCTGCGTCCTTCACCGGCGCGCAGGACCAGCTGACGTACTACTCGAGCTACGGCTCCCGGATCGACATCGCGGCGCCGGGTGGGGCGCGGAAGTTCAACATCCCGCGCGCCGACGGCGGGCCTGGTGACTACCTCCGCGACGGTTGGGGAACGTTCGGCGGCCTCGACGCCTCCGGCGAGCTCTGCCGTGACACAGGCGACATCAACACGTTCGCGTGCTTCGTCTACAACGGTGCCGGCTTCGGCTTCCTGCAGGGAACGTCGATGTCCTCTCCGAATGCGACTGGGGTCGGCGTCTTGACGCTCGCTGCGCATCCGGAGCTTCGCGACAACCCGTCAGGTCTCCTGGCGCGTCTGCAGGCAACCGCTCGGACGAACATGACGAACTTCATGGTTCCGAACGACCCGACGAACACGTCGGCCGGTTTCAACGGCGTGACGTGCCCGACGGGTTGGTGCCACCTGGCGTTCGGCCAGCGCGCGATCTCCTTCTCCGACGCCTACGGCGCCGGGATGGTGAACGCGGCTGCGGCGACGCAGTAGCGCTACTCCATTCGCGTGCGACCAGGGGCGGCTCCGGCCGCCCCTGATCGTTTGCCTATTGAAAACGGCGCTCGCGTGGCTCAGGATGGCATCCGCAACAGGAGGGAATCCGCCGCGTTGCGGTAGCGGTCGACCGAAAGGGGCAACGTGGAAGTCAATGGTGGGTGGACCGGGTCGTCCCCGGGCGAACGGCGACGTGCTCGCGCTCGCGCGCTGAGGGCAGTCGCCATCGTCGGACTGGGCGCACTCTTGATCGTCGCAGGCGGCTTGGCGACGACAGCCAAGGGGAGTAGCGCGGCGCTTGCGTTGACGGGTTCGGGGCTCACGCCCGACTCGACATTCCTTGGTGGCAAATCGGTAACAGGCGGGTCTGCGCAGACGGATCCGGCCTTGCTCGGCCGGACCGACTCGACGCCGATCAACGTGATGATCAAGTACGACCTCGATCCGACGGCCTCGTATACCGGCGGTGTCGCCGGACTTGCTCCGACGAGTCCGGTCGTCACAGGCAAGAAGCTCAAGGACAACAAGGCGGCGGTGGCGGCGTACGAGTCGTACGCAAACGGCGCCGCAGACAAGATCACCGGAAACGTCGAGCGTGCCGTTCCGGCGGCCAACATCGAGCAGACGTTTACGACCGCGTATGGCGGCGTGGCAGCGCAAGTTCCCGCGAACTCGGTCGGGACGCTCCTCGCAACGCCGGGTGTCGCGGCCGTGCAGCAGGACTCTCTCGAGCAGCCGCTCGACGACAACACCACCTTCATCGGTGCCACCAAGGTGTGGCAGCAACTCGGCGGATCTGCAAACGCAGGCTCGAACGTCGTGGTCGGCGTGATCGACACCGGCGTCTGGCCGGAGCACCCGATGGTCTCGCCCTCGGGCATCTCAGCGCCTGCCGGCGGTCTCAAGGGCTGCCAGTTCGGCGACGGCTCCGACACGGCGCATCTCGGTCAGCCGTTTGCCTGCAACAACAAGTTGATCGGCGCCTATGCGTTCACGGCCACCTACATGGCGAACGTCGGCTCCGACGGCCAGGAGTTCTGCAACGACACGACCAAGGTGTGCTCGCCGCGTGACTCCGAAGGTCACGGCACGCACACGCTGACGACGGCGGCCGGCGACTGCGTGCAGTCGGCAACGTTGTACGGCGTCCAACGTGGTCCGGTCTGCGGAATCGCGCCGGGCGCCCACGTGATCGCATATCGCGTCTGCCTCGTCCGGGGCTGCTTCAGCTCCGACTCGGTCGCAGCTGTACAACGCGCCATTGCAGACGGCGTCGACGTGATCAACTTCTCGATCTCGGGCGGGGTTCAGCCGTACACCGATCCGGTCGAGTTGGCGTTCCTCGACGCTGTGAACGCCGGCATCTCGGTGAATGCGTCGGCCGGCAACGACGGTCCGACGGCGGGAACCGCGAACCACGGCGGCCCATGGGTCACGACCGTCGGCGCCTCGACGGGTCCGCGCGAGTTCCGCTCGACGCTGCACCTCACCGCCGACGGCGGCGCTTCGCTCGATCTCCAGGGCGTGACGCTGACGAACGGGATCAGCTCGGCGACGCCCGTCGTGATGGCGGCGACGATCCCGGGCGAGAACGACCTGTGCCAGACGAAGCTGACCGCGGGCTCCGCTGCGGCCGGCAAGATCGTCGTCTGCAAGCGCGGGACGAACGGTCGCGTCGAGAAGGGCTTCAACGTCTTCTCAGGCGGTGCGGCCGGGATGATCCTCTACAACAACTCGGCTGCAGTGACGGACCTCGAGTCCGACAACCACTGGCTGCCGGCGATCCACACGCAGTTCCAGAACAATGCGGTCGCGACCTTCGTCACCACGCACACGAACGTGCGGGCGACGTGGGCGCAGGGAACGGCCGCCCCGTCGCAACCCGACGTCATGGCGTCGTTCTCCTCGCGCGGGCCGGACGGCGACTGGATCAAGCCGGACGTCACCGCTCCGGGCGTACAGGTGCTCGCGGGCATGACGCCGCAGCCTGACCAGACGACGCCGACGAACGGCCCGTCCGGCAACCTGTACCAAGCGATCGCGGGCACGTCGATGTCGAGCCCGCACGCTGCAGGCGTGTCGGCACTCGTCGCCGCCGCGCATCCCGACTGGACGCCGGCGGAGATCAAGTCGGCGCTGATGACCTCATCGGTGCAGTCCGTCGTCAAGGAAGACGGAGCGACGGCCGCTGATCCGTTCGACATGGGAGCCGGCTCGATCCGCGCGGACCGCGCGGTCAACCCGACGCTCGTGTTCAACGAGACGGCGGCGAACTTCGCGGCCGCGGGTACGGATCCGTTGCACCGGATCGACGTGAACATCCCGAGCGTCGATTCGACGACGTTCCTCGGTTCGATCTCGACCGAGCGCACGGCGATCAACGTCAGCGGGCAGAACCAGGCGTTCAAGGTGACCACCGCTGCACCCGCTGGAGTGACGATCAGCGTGGGCACGAACAGCGGCAACTTGAACGTGGGGGCTGGTGAATCGTTCACCTTTCCGATCACGATCAATGCGCCGACGGTTGCACCGGGGCAGTACTTCGGCCGGATCACGCTCGATCCGCAGAAGGGTGGAGCGACACCGGTGACGATTCCGGTTGCGTTCACGAAGCAGTCGGCGGCTGCCGGGATCGTCGGCCTCACACACAGCTGCACGCCCAGGACGTTCGCCGTCAGCGCGAGCTCGAAGTGCACGGTCAGCGTGTCGAACTTGGCGCCCGTCGCAGCGAACGTTCAGGTGAGCGTCAGCGGTTCACCGGGGCTGCACTACAGCAACGTCACCGCGCCGGCGAGCCTCGTGGCGCCGCAGCTCGGCGCTACGTGGACGGGCCTGTTGACGCCGGCCTTGCCGCCGACGGTCAACTCGATCACGGCGACGACGGGCCCGGCCGGCGGTTACCTGCCGTTGTCGGCATTCGAAGTTGCGCCGATCGCCGGAGTGGGCGACGACACGATCTCGAACTTCGACGTGCCGACGTTCTTCTACGGTGGCGAGCCGTACACACGGATCGGCGTCGTGTCGAACGGCTACGTCGTGCTCGGCGGCGGGACCGCTTCCGACGTCGTGTTCACGCCGCAGACGTTCCCGAACACGGCACGACCGAACAACGTGGTCGCGCCGCTCTGGAACGACCTCAATCCAGCCGGCGGCGGCGGTGCCGGCAATCTCCGGATCGGCACCCTCACCGGCGGGTCGACCACGTGGCTCGTCGTCGACTATGCGGGCGTCAAGAACTTCAGCAACGCGACGACGCATACGTTCGAGCTGTGGTTCCGGCTGGCGAGCGGTGCCGCAGGCACAGGTCCGTCGAGCGAGGAACTGACGATCACGTACGGCGCGGGCAACACAGCGTCGCCGGATCCGGGCTCGGGCGGCAGCTCCGGTGCTGAGAACCGCACCGGCACGAGCGGTGCGAATCTGACGACGCCCGCGAACAACACCGAGTGGCGGGTGAACACCAGCCCGCCGACGGCCGGCGGAGTCGTGACGTTCACGTACGACGCCTCGGCTGATCAGCCGAAGACGTACACCTCGACGGCGAGCATGACGTCGAACGTGACGCCGGGCACGTCGCAGGTGGTGCAAACGCTGACCGTTACGCCGTAGCGTCAGCAACCTGTTGCGAAGAGCCGAGGGGCCGCCGTCGAGCGGCCCCTCGGCATACTGGACGCGTGCGCATCGCGCTTGTCGTCGTCGTCGCTTCGCTGGCGGTCGTTGCTCCCACCGGCGCTGCGACTGCGCATCTTCGTCTCGTCGATTCAACGCCCGTCACGCTTCGTGGAGTGAGCTTCGGCGCCGGCGAACGCTTGACCGTGCGCGTGACGCTCGGCGAGGATTCTGCGAAGCGGTTGGTGCGTGCGAACACCGAAGGCCGCTTTCTCGTCCGGTTTCCGGGCTTCGTCTACGACCGCTGCCACGGTGCTCTCGCAGTGGAGGCCCTCGGTTCTCGCGGGACACACGCCGGCTTCAGCATCGAGCCGCTCGACTGTCCCTCCGGTGGAAGATCGCGGTAGAGCGCCGCTCCGTTCCGGCTTCGCCACTTGACAACGCTCTGCACGCCGTGGCAGCGTGCCCTCCGAACATCGGAGGTTGCGGACGGGGGGAACGGATCGTGCCGCAGCCGTGAAGCAGGGGAGGGAACTAGATGCCGAGGGGGACATGGGTCCTGCTGGCTGCGCTTGTCGCTGGAGCGCTGCTTGCGGTGACCGCTTCCGCACGTTCGACTGCGGCTTTGCAGGTCTCACGCGCCGGAACGGGCGCTCCGCAGACCGGCGCCTTCACGCCTTCGGGGGAAAACGACGCCACCCAGGTGGAGTTTCCGGGCGTCGAAGACGAGGACGAAGGGCCAGGGGCATTCGACGGCACGATCATCGATCGGAGCTTGAGCACGCAGCCGGGGCCGGACCATCCCGTCCCGAGCCACAGCCAAGCGCCGAGCGCGACGATCGACCAGAGCTTCGAGGGGCTGAACTTCTACCAGCAGCGGTACGCACGCGGAGGCAACCAGTTCTCCGTCGAACCACCGGACCAGGGGCTGTGTGTCGGTAACGGCTTCGTGCTCGAGGCCGTGAACGACGTCCTGAACATCTACAACACGTCGGGCCAGTCGGTACTTCCCGACAACACCGCGTCGAACATCGTTGCCGGTTTCCCGCGCAACGTGAACCACGCCGTCGACCTGAACTCGTTCTACGGGTATCCGGCGGCGATCGACCGAACGACCGGCGTGCGCGGTCCGCAGCTGACGGATCCGTCGTGTCTGTACGACGCGGCGACGCAGCGCTGGTTCGTCGTGGTGCTCACGCTGAACACGCTCCCGACCGGAACACTCACGCTCGTGAACCACCTCGACCTCGCGGTCAGCCAGACGGCCGATCCGACGGGCGGCTGGAACATCTACAAGCTGGACGTGACCGGTGACGGTACGTCGAACCCGGACCCGGACAACGCGTGTCCGTGTCTCGGTGACTACCCGCACATCGGCGCCGACGCGAACGGCTTCTACATCACGACGAACTCGTACCCGTGGAACGGCGACGGCTTCAACGGCGCGCAGATCTACGCGTTCTCGAAGGCGCAGCTCGCTGCGGGTGCGGCGAGCGTCAACGTCGTTCATCTCGACACGTTCGGCGAGGTCGACTTCCCGAGCGAAGCCGGCTCGACGCAGCCGGGCTTCACGGTCTGGCCCGCGCAGTCGCCCGGGACGGGCTCGTTCCAAACGGCAAATAACGGAACCGAGTACTTCCTGAGCTCGAACGCAGCCGACGAAGCGACGAAGCCGATCACCGGCACCGGCGGTCCGGGCGGCTCGCACAAGATCATCGTGTGGACGCTGACGAACACCGCCTCGCTGAACACGGCCTCGCCGGCTCTCTCCCTGAGCAACGAGGTGGTGAATTCAGAGCCATACGGTGTACCGCCGAAGCAGCGACAGCCGGGATCCGGCACGCCTCCGGGGCATACCGTCCCGCAAGGCCGCTGCATCAACGACACGACCACCTTGTTGTCGACCGGCCAGGTCGGATGCTGGCGGCTCCTCTTCACACATGAGCCGGCTCACGACGAGGTGATCTCGAGGCCTGACTCCAACGACACACGCATGCAGCAGGTGATGTACGCGAACGGCAAGCTGTGGGGCGCGCTCGATACGGCGTTGAACCCGGACGGTGGCGCACAGCGCGCCGGCATCGCGTGGTTCATCGTCAATCCGGTCGCGCCGGCGGCGGTGGCGCTCCAGGGTTACGTCGGTGCAGCCGGGATCGACTTGACGTATCCGGCGATCGGCGTGACGACGAGCGGCCGTGGCGTGATGGCGTTCACGGCGACAGGTGACGCGCTCTTCCCAAGTGCCGCCTATGCGCCGATCAACGCCCAGTCGGGAGTTGGGCCGTGGGCGAACGTGGCCCCCGGAGCCACTCAGGACGACGGCTTCACCGGGTACAAGGCGCAGGTCGGTACCCCGCGTCCGCGCTGGGGCGACTACGGCGCCGCCGCAGTCGACGGTAACTCGGTGTGGATCGCGAGCGAATACATCGCGCATCGGTGTGACTACATCGAGTGGGGCGGCCCGTTCTTTGCCGGCGGCACAGGCGACAACCTGCTCGGCACGTGCGCAGGCTCGCCTCAAAACCCGGGTGTCCGTGCGGCGCTCGGCAACTGGTCGACGCGGATCAGCAAGCTGACGCCGTAACGCGGCGCAGCGAAGGTAAGCGGAGGGCCGGCGCAAGCCGGCCCTCCGGCTTCTGCGCAGCGTCCGACGGGTTGACGTCCGCTGCGTCGCTGGCACCATGTGGACGTGAAGCGCGCTCTGGCCGTCGCTCTCGTAGCCGGCGCCCTCGTCGTTCCGAGCGCCGGCACCACCACGCGCAGCGGTCTCTTCGGCAAGGTCACGCGCGGCCCGCTGACGCCGGTCTGCACGGCCGAAGCGCCGTGCTTCGGACCGGCCGCAGACGTCACGCTTCGGTTTCTCCGTAACGGAGCTCTCGTCCGCCAAACGACGACGGCCAAGGACGGCAGCTATCGCGTGGCGCTGTCGCCGGGCGCTTACGTCGTCGGACTGACGCTGCCGGTGCGTGCGCGGGTGGGACGCGGAATCGAGCCGACCGACGTGCATGTCGTCGCGGGCCGCTTCAAGCGCGCCGACTTCTCGATCGATACCGGCATCCGCTAGCGGGACGCGAGCGCCTCTTCGGCGCGGTAGCTCGAGCGGACGAGCGGACCCGAGAAGACCGACCTCAGACCGAGTGCCTCACCTTGGATCCGGAACCAATCGAACTCGTCGGGATGCACCCAGCGGTCGATGCGTGCGTGCTGGGGTGAGGGCTGCAGGTACTGGCCGATCGTCACGACGTCCACGCCGTGCGCATGGAGGTCTCGCATCGTCTCGACGACCTCGTCGTTCGTCTCGCCGAGGCCGACGATGATCCCGGACTTCGTCAGCACCGAATAGCTCGCCAGCTCCTTCGCGCGTCGAAGCAACCAGAGCGCTTTGTCGTACGACGCCTTCGCGCCGCGCATCTGCCTGTGCAGACGACGCACGGTCTCGATGTTGTGGTTGAAGACGTCTGGGCGCGCGGCGAGCACCGTTCGAAGCGCGTCTTCTTCCACGCCGAGGAAGTCGGGCGTCAGGACCTCGACGGATGCGTCCGGCAGCTTCGACTTCAACGCGCGGATCGTCGCCGCGTAGTGCGCTGCGCCGCGATCGGGCACGTCGTCGCGATCGACAGAGGTGACGACGACGTGACTCAGTTCCATCTGTGCCGCGGCCTGCGCAAGCCGCAGCGGCTCGAGCGGGTCCGGTGGCGACTCCGGTTTTCCCGAGTGCACGTAGCAATACCGGCAAGCGCGCGTGCACGTATCGCCCAGGATCTGGAACGTGGCGGTTCCGCGCCCCCAGCACTCGGCGATGTTGGGACAGCGCGCTTCCTCGCAGATCGTGTGTAGACGCGCGCCCTGCAGTGTTCGCTTGACCTCGTAGAAACGCGTATTCGCGCTGGGCGCGCGCACCTTCATCCACTCGGGGCGGCGCGGGCGATCGGCGACGGGCAACGACGGATGCATCTCTGGCAGTCTAGGCCTCGTGGTCCCAGAAGCTCCGCGACGCGAAACGGATGAAGGAATCGTTCCCGCAGGAGACGGATGGTTCGTCCTCAACGCCCGCGATGCGCGCTGGTATTCCGGAGCAACGGGCCGGTCTTCGATCTGCGATTTCGAGGGCGACACGGAGTTCGAGCAGCTCGGGATCAACATCAACGTCCTCGAGCCGGGCGAGACGATGGCGATGTACCACTGGGAGGCGGACCAAGAGGATTTCCTCGTCATCTCGGGCGAGCCGCTCCTGATCATCGAGGGCGAGGAACGGCAGCTTCGTCCGTGGGACATCGTCCATTGCCCGCCGCGCGCGAACCACGTGATCGTCGGCGCCGGCTCGACGCCGTCTGTCGTCGTTGCCGTGGGCGCGCGGATCGACTCGACCGGCGAGAACTGGGGCGGCTACCCGGTCGACGAGACCGCACGCCGACACGGCGCAAGCGTCGAGGAAGAGACGACCAAGCCGGAAGAGGCCTACGCGCCGTTCGAGAAGCGCCAACCGTCTGCGTATCGCGACGGCTGGCTGCCTGACCTCTAGCGCGGCCGCCTCTCCGGATAGCGCGGCACGCCGTCGTCGGGAATCGGCTCCCACGGCGCCGCGTAGTCCACGAACTGCCGATACGAGGGTGCGACCTCCGGGTCCGCGTCGAACGCTCCGAGCCGCACCGCCACCCATTCGGGCCACAGAGCGCTCGCCGACCAGAGACCGGAGCTACAGGCCGAGCAGAACATCTTCTCGGCGCCGTCCGGGGGCGCCCAGCTCGCGATCAGCTCCTCGCCCTGCAGCACCTTGAACGCGCTCGCGCGGACGCTTGCATTCGGCGAGGCAGCGGTTCCGGTGCGGCGCTGGCAGCGCGTGCAGTGGCAATAGCCGATCTCGACTGGTTGCGCGGTTACTTCGAAGCGAACGGCGCCGCACGCGCAGCCGCCGGTGAGTGGAAGCTCAGGCACCCGCCGCGATCTTCTCGTGCACGGGCTGCGACCAAAGCTGCGGGCCGTCTGCGGTGTCGAGCTCTTCGAGAGCGAGCCCGAAAGTGTCGGCGAGCGCCGAGGCAGCGTGCGGTCGCACTTCGTCGACCGTTACGTCGCGGCCGACCTCGCGCGCGATCGTCGTGAACTGCGCGTCCTCGAGTCCGCAGGCCGTGATCCAGTCGGTGAACACGGACGCGTCGAGGTCGACGTTCAACGCGTAACCGTGCGTCGTGATCCAA
>JBKPRX010000055.1:0-8493 GCA_046734795.1 Actinomycetota bacterium | reverse complement strand
TGGCTCGAGCGCCAGCTTGCGAAGCCGCCGAAGCAGTTCCACCTCGGATTGCAGCGCGACGACGTCGTCTGGATCGGCGGGCTCGCGTTGCCGCTCCCTTCGCTGCCCGCGCTCGAAGAGTGGTACCGCGAGCAGGCGCGTGTCGAGCTCGGGCGCACGGTTCCGCGCGAGGCGCAGCGCCTCGACGTCACGTTCACGCGCATCACCGTTCGCGACCAGCTCACGCGCTGGGGTTCGTGCTCGAGGGCGGGCGTGCTGTCGTTCAACTGGCGGCTGATCCTCGCGCCGCCCGCGATCCTCACCTACGTCGTCGTGCACGAGCTCTGTCATCGCGTCCATCACGACCACTCGCCGGGCTTCTGGGAGGCGGTCGCTGCGGCGCGCGCGACATACCAGGACGAGCGTGCGTGGCTCGCGGAGCACGGCCCAGAGCTCCTCGCGTACAGGGTTCCCGAGCGCCGGGCCGCATAGCGACTACGCTGCGCCCGCGTGAATCGCTGGGCGACATTCGACTGCTACGGAACGCTCGTGGACTGGAACGCCGGCATTCGTTCGGTCGTCGGCGACGAGCTGCTGCCGCGCTACCACGAGCTCGAGCCGAAGGTGCAGGCCGAGGACCCGTCGCGCTCGTATCGCAACGTCATGTGCGAAGTGTCCACACGACTCGGTCTCGACGATCCCGACGAGCTCGCACGCTCGCTGCCCGGCTGGCCGGTCTTCCCCGAGACGCGCGAGTCTCTCGAAGACGCGCGGCGCCGTGGCTGGAAGCTCGTGATTCTCTCGAACACCGACCGCGACTTCATCGAGGCATCGATGGCGAGCATCGGCGTCCCGTTCGAGTTCGCGGTCGTCGCGTCGGAGATCGGCTCGTACAAGCCGGCGCCCGGACACTGGAGCGCGTTCGAGGAACGCGTCGGGCGTCTACCTGATGTACATGTCGGCGCATCGCACTTCCACGACGTTGTCCCCGCGTCGACACTCGGCGTTCCGACCGTCTGGATCAACCGGCTCGCGGAGTCGTACGAGCCGTCGCCGACGCGCGAGAAGGCGGACCTCGTCGCGCTCGGAGAAACGCTCGATGAGCTCGTCTCCTGAACACCTGCGAGCTCCGAGCGCCGACGATGCGGATTCGATCGCGGCGCTGTATGCGGGAACCCGGTCGCTCGACGCGCGCGAGGTGCGCTCGTGGTTCGCGAACCCGACGTTCGATCCGACGAACGACTTCCGCGTGCTCGTGCGCGACGGGTCGGTCGTCGGCTATGCCGACGTGCACTCCGAGGTCGACCGGCTCTCGCTCGACTTCATGACCGGGGACACGCGTGCCGGCCACACCCTCCTCGACTGGGCAGAAACGCGCGCACGCGAGCAGGCGCTCGATCGCGTCGTGGCGCACTCGTGGCCCGGGGCCGGTGTCCTGCGGAGCGTGCTGCGTCAGCGTGGCTTCACGCCGTATCGCAGCTCGCTCGAGATGCACGCGCCGCTCGACGACGAGACACCCGAACCGGTGTGGCCCGACGGGATCCGGGTTCGGACCGTCCGTTCCGACGAGGACAGGGAAGTCCACGCGCTGCTCGGGGAGGCGTTCGCCGACACGCACGACTTCCGCCCGACGCCGTTCGAGGAATGGGCCGCGTGGTGGGACGGCGAGGGCAAGCGCCTCGATCTCTGGTTCGCCGGCGAGGCAGACGGAGTTCTCGCCGGCGTCTCCCTCCTCGAGGCCGAGCGTGCGGGCTCGCCGGGCCTCGGCTGGGTCGAGTCGCTCGGCGTCCGCCGATCCTGGCGTCGTCACGGCCTGGGACGCGCCTTGCTGCTCCATTCGTTCCGGTCGCTCCGGCGGCTCGGCTGCACCGCCGTCGGGCTGAGCGTGCAGGCCGACAATCCGACGGGCGCCGTGCGCCTCTACGAGTCCGTAGGCATGCGGCCGGTGAGCGAGCGGGTGCTCTACGAGAAGCGCCTACCCGGCGCCTCCGCGTTCTAGACTCGCCTGGCACCGATGCCCGAGCAGATCGACGTCCAGATCGAGCAACGCGACGCGCCGCCGAAGAAGAACGGCGCCACGCACCCGAACACCTGCCCGAAATGCGACTCCCACTACCGCGACGACGAGCTTGAGGCGACGCTCTTCGTCTGCGGGCACTGCGGCCACCACTTTCCCGTTCCCGCGCACAAGCGGATCGACCAGCTCGCGGATCCGGGGTCGTTCTCCGAGGAGGCCGCCGAGCTTCGCTCGGAGGATCCCCTCGCGTTCTTCGACCTGCGGCCGTACACGGAGCGACTCGCGGAGGCCGAGCTCAAGACCGGCCTGGGCGACGCGATGGTGATCGGGCAGGCGTCGATCGACGGGCACGCGTGCGAGCTCGCCGTGATGGACTTCGCGTTCATGGGCGGCTCGATGGGAAGCGTCGTCGGCGAGAAGTTCTCGCGCGCGTGCGACGGCGCGATCACGCGAGGGATTCCGCTCGTCTCCATCGCAGCGTCCGGCGGCGCGCGCATGCAGGAGGGCATCCTCGCGCTGATGCAGGTGCCGAAGACGGTCGCCGCGGTCGAGGACCTGCACGACTCGCGCACGCCGTTCATCTCGGTGCTCGCGCACCCGACCACCGGCGGACTGCTCGCGAGCTTCGCGAGCCTCGGCGACGTGCTTATCGCCGAGCCCGGCGCACTCATGTCGTTCGCCGGTCCACGCGTCGTGCAGCAGACGACGCGCGAAAAGCTGCCCGACGACTTCGGGCTCGCCGAGTCAAACTACCGCTTCGGGCATCTCGACGCAGTCGTTCCGCGTCCCGAGCTGAAGCCGACGATTGCCAAGCTCCTGAGGTTGTTCGCGCATGCCGGGTGAGGCCGAGCTCAGGCTGCGCGACCGCCTGAGCAAGCTCAAGAGCACGAGCCTGCTCAGAGGCGCGCGCGTTTCGGGTGAGGTCGACAAGCTCGAGCAGCAGCTCGATCGCATCGCGCGCGAGGAGACCGACGAGGAGATCTGGCGTTCCGTCGAGCTCGCGCGCCACGACGAGCGACCGTTCACCCTCGACTACGTCACGCGCCTCGTCGACGACTTCTTCGAGCTGCACGGAGACCGCTTCCGTGCCGACGACGCCGCGATCGTCACCGGTCTCGGCAGGCTCGACGGTCGCACGATCGCGCTCGTCGGCCAGCAGAAGGGACGCGACATCAAGGAGCGGTCACGCCGGAACTTCGGGATGGCGTACCCGGAGGGCTACCGCAAGGCGATGCGCACGATGCAGCTCGCAGACATCTTCGGCTTTCCGCTCGTGACGTTCGTCGACACACCGGGCGCCTATCCGGGCGTCGCGGCCGAGCAGCACGGCCAGGGCGGCGCGATCGCGCGGTCACAGGCGGTCATGCTGCGGCTCCAGATTCCGACCGTCGCGGTCATCATCGGCGAGGGGGGATCCGGCGGAGCGGTGGCGATCGCCGTCGCCGATCGCGTGCTCATGCAGGAGAACGCGATCTATTCCGTGATCTCGCCCGAGGGCTGCGCCGCGATTCTCTGGCGCGACCCCGACCAGAAGCAGAAGGCCGCTGCCGCGTTCAAGCCCGACGCCGCCCACTGCCTCGACCTCGGCGTCATCGACGGGATCGTGCCGGAGCCGCCGGGCGGGGCCCAGACCGACCCCGACGCGGCTGCGAGGCTCCTGGGGGAGGCGATCGGGGAGGCGCTCGACGAGCTCGAGTCGATCCCGGGCGACGAGCTCAAGCGCCGGCGCCGGGCACGATTCCGCTCGCTCGGCGTCTTCGCCTGAGGGGAACGAGTCTGCCTGAGGGACGATTTTCGCTTGAGGAGACCGTTTCCGCGGCCACTTTCCCCAGTATCCACAGCCTTTTCCCCGGCCCTAAACACGACTCGAGGCCGGTAAATGCCGGCCTCGAGCGTCGGACCCCCCGCTTGCGGAAAAGCCTCTTCAATGAAGCCTGGCCGCTTACAAGTCATATTCTCGTCGCATCCGGCGATTCCTAAACACGCCGTCGGGCAGGGTCACGACACATGAGCCTCCGGCAGTACCGGCGGAAGCGAGATCCGGCGCAGACGCCCGAGCCGTTCGACGATTCGCGTGGCGGCGGGACGTCGGACGCGCCGATCTTCGTCGTCCAGCGGCACGACGCCCGCCGGCTCCACTACGACTTCCGTCTCGAGCGCGCCGGCGCCCTCGCGTCCTGGGCGGTTCCGAAGGGCGTCCCTCTCGAGCCGGGAGAGCAGCATCTCGCCGTCCACGTCGAGGACCACCCGATCGAGTACGCGAAGTTCGAGGGCGAGATCCCCAAGGGGAACTACGGCGCCGGCACGGTCGAGATCTGGGACGCGGGGACGTACGAGCTCGTCGAGGAGAAGCGAAACGGCGGTCTGACCGTCCGGCTGCACGGCGAGCGCCTGAACGGCGTGTGGGCCCTCATTCCCGCTCACCTCGACGGCAAGGAGGAGAACTGGCTGATCGTCCGCAAGCGGGAGCAGCCCGGTGACACAGTGTCACAAGGCCGGAGGTACCGGCCGATGCTCGCGACCCTCGAACGCGACGTCCCGCACGGCGAGCAGTGGACGTACGAGGTGAAGTGGGACGGCTACCGGGCGCTCGCGTACATCCGCGGCTCGGACGTGCAGCTTCTCTCACGCAGGGACAACGACCTGACCGAGCGCTTCGCGAACGTCGCGAAGGAAGTCGCGAAGGCGATCAAGACGCCGCATGCCGTCATCGACGGCGAGGTCTGCGCGCTCGACGATCGCGGCCGCGCGAGCTTCTCGGCGATGCAGCAGGGCGGCACCGCGCTCGTCTACTACATCTTCGACGTGCTCGAAGTCGAGGGTATGCCGCTCGTCGACCTGACGCTGCGCGAGCGGCGCGAGCGGCTCGAGCAGCTGCTCGACCGGCGCAACCGCTGCGTACGCCTGTCAGAGGCTTTCGACGACGGCGACGCGCTGTTCGACGCGGCCGAGCAGCAGGAGCTCGAGGGGATCCTGGCCAAGCGTCTCGACTCGCGGTACGCCGAGGGCCGGCGCAACCGCGACTGGGTCAAGGTCAAGACGCACGGCCGTCAGGAGTTCATCATCGCCGGCTACACGCACGGCGGCGGCCGGCGCGCCTCGACGTTCGGGTCGCTCATCCTCGCCGTCCGCGACGGCGAGGAGCTGCGCTACGTCGGCAACGTCGGCACCGGCTTCGACGACGCCGAGATCCGCCGGCTGCTCGGGAAGCTGAAGCCGTTGCGCCAGGAGACGAGTCCTTTTCGGCCAATTCCCAAGCTGCCTCGAGTGCGCAAGGATCAGATCGTGTGGGTCGCGCCGCAGCTCGTCGCCGAAGTGGAGTTCGCGCAGTGGACGCACGACGGCCACCTGCGCGCGCCGGTGTACCAGGGACTGCGCGACGATAAGGACGCCGCCGACGTGCATCGCGAGGAACCGGAGGAGGCCGACGAGCCCGAGCCGCTCGAGACGCATGTCCGCCGCGGCAAGCGCGAGCTCGTGCTCTCGAACCTCGACAAGCCGTTCTGGCCGGAGGAGGGAATCGCGAAGGGCGATCTGCTGCGCTACTACCGCGGCATCGCGCCGGTTCTCGTGCCCCACCTCAGGGACCGGCCGTTCACGATGAAGCGCTACCCCGACGGCTGGCAGGGCAAGTTCTTCTTCCAGAAAGACGCGCCGGTGCACATGCCCGAGTGGATTCCGCGGTTCCGTGCGCTCGTGTCGACGCGAGAGAAGCCGCGCGAGAAGAAGTGGGTCAACTTTCCGCTCGTGAACGACGACCTCGCGCTCCTCTGGATGGTGAACATGGGCTGCATCGACATGAACACGTGGTACTCGCGGACCGACAAGCCGGAACGTCCGGACTTCGTGCTCTTCGACCTCGACCCGGCTGCGGACGCGGGCTTCCCCGAGACGGTGCAGGTCGCGCTGCTCGTCAAGCAGGCGCTCGATGCGCTCGGTCTCGTGTCGTTCCCGAAGACGAGCGGCGCCGACGGCATGCACGTGCTGGTGCCGATCGAGCGGCGGCACACGTACGACGACACGCGCCGCTTCGCGGAAATCATCGCCGGCGCGCTCGCGCGCACCAACCGCGGCCTCGTGACGACGGAGTGGACGAAGTCGCGGCGTCGCGGCGTACTCATCGACGCGAACCAGAACGGCGAGGGCAAGACGATCGCGTCGGTGTACAGCGTGCGGCCGAAGGAGGGCGCGCCGGTCTCAACGCCCCTCCGCTGGGACGAGGTGAACGACAAGCTGAACCCGGCGGTCTACTCGATGGACGTCGTGCTCGACCGCGTCCAGCGCTTCGGAGATCTCTACGAGGGCGTGCTGACGACGAGGCAGTCGCTCGCGAAGGCGTTGAAGGCGATCTCGTGATCCGTGCGGCGCTGGTCGTGACGAGCGCACTCGTGCTCGCGGGCTGCGGCTCGACGACGAAGCGGACGGTTACGCGCGTCCTGCGCTGCAACGGGATCGCGGCCGATCTGACGTTCCATTACGCGATCTGCGGCGGCCAGTTCATGCGCGACGGGAAGGTGCTGGCGATCGGCAAGCCGCACGGCGCGAACGTGGGCCACTGGGCGAAAGCGTTCCTCTCGCCGGACGGGAGGACGTTCCTCGCGCAATGGTCGGCGGAGTGCGAGATCCCGACCACGTTTGTCGTTCCCGTTCGCGGAGGCGTACCACGCGTGGTCACGGGCGAGGCCGACTGGGCGAAGGCACCGCAGTCGGTCGCGGACGGCTGGACCGAGGACGGTCGCGCGATCGTCGAGATCTGGCGCGGCGGTTGCGGGCTCCCGTCGAACCGCACGATGTATCTCGTCGCCCCGGATGGGACTCGCGCCGCGATCGGTTAGATTCGTGCGCAAACGCGAGAAAGGAGCGATCGATGGCGCCGATCGTCCGAAGCATCGAGATCGACCGCAGCCCGGAAGACGTCTTCGCCTATCTCGACGAACTCAGCCGGCACGGCGAATGGGACGAGATGATCCTCGAGACGCGGATCGAGACCGAGGGCCCGACGCGAGTCGGCACGCGTGCGACGGACAAGCGCCAGCTGCCGAGGGGCAAGCAGGACATCTCCTACGAGATCACGGAGCACGAGCCGCCGCGGAGGTCGGCATTTCGCGGGACCAACGGTGCGGTCCGTCCCGTCGGCTCGGTCACGATCGAGCCGCTCGACGCCGGTGCGCGGTCGCGGCTGACCCTCGAGTTCGAGTTACAGGGTCACGGCTACGGCAAGCTGCTCGCGCCGCTCGGGAACCGGGAAGCGCGCAAGCACGTCCCGGAGCAGCAGGCGAAGATCAAGGAGCGGCTCGAGAGCGGCGCGTAGGGGGTGGCGGTGCAGGTCAGCGTGATCGGAAGCGGCATCGATCACGAGGAGCGTGCAGAGGAGGTAGGACGGCTGCTCGCCGAGCGCGGCTGCACCGTCGTCTGCGGCGGCCGCGACGAGGTGATGGCGGCCGCGGCGAGAGGCGCGAAGACGGCCGGCGGGACGACGATCGGAATCCTGCCCGGCACGTCGCGCGCAGACGCGAACGAGTGGATCGACCACGCCGTCGTCACGGGTCTCGGCCACTTGCGGAACGCCGTCGTCGCGGCCTCGGGCGATGCGGTGATCGCCGTCGGCGGCTCGTACGGCACGCTCACCGAGATCGGCTTTGCGCGGATCTTCGGGCGGCCGGTCGTGATCCTCGAACCCGGCCTCGACGTCGAGGGCGTCCCGCGCGCGGCCACCCCTGCCGACGCGGTGGACTTCGTGCTGGCGTCAGTCGCGAAGTAGAGGGCGCGTCAGGCACGTCGGGCCGCCGTCGCCCTTCGAGAGCTCGGTGCCATCGTATGTCAGCACCTCGACGCCCGCGGCTTCGAGCCGGCTGCGCGTCTCGCGGTTGCGCTCGAGCGCAAGAGCGATGCGTGGCGCGAGCGCGAGGACGTTCGCTCCCATCGAATCGAACTCTGCGTCCGGCACCTCGACGATGCGGATGCCCCGTGAGTCGAGCAGCTCGACGAGACGCACGGGAAGGAGGGGCAGATACGCGACTACGAGGTCTTCGTCGAGCGGCGAGATGAGTGACATTAGGTGGAGCACCTCGCGGCGGCCGCGCAGGTGAGGCAGGTCGAAGGCGTGAACCTGTGCGTCGGGCACCGCAGCGCGGATCGCCGCGATGCCCTCGTCGTTCGTGCGGTAGCCGCGGCCGACGAGCAGCGTGTCGTCGTCGAGCCAGAACATGTCGCCGCCGTCTGCCGTCGCCGGCGCGTCCATCCGTGCGGCGATGGCCACGCCTGCCTGTTTCAGCGCCGGCTCGAGCGTCCGGGCCTCGTCGACGCGCTGTTCCTTGCCGAGGCGTAGGAGAACCGCGCCGCGGTCGGTCATGAGGACGGGGTCGTAGACGTAGATGGCGTCCGCATCGCCCGGGCAGGAGGCGGTCGCGAGGGAGACCTCAGCGCCGGCGTGGGCGAGGAGGTCGCACAGCGCCTGGTGCTCCTCGGCGATCGCGACGGCGTCCGGCTGCCCGCGC
>JBKPRX010000054.1:0-6993 GCA_046734795.1 Actinomycetota bacterium | reverse complement strand
CGCTCCCGACGCCGAGCTGCTCGTGCATCCGGAATGCGGCTGCGCGTCGCAGGCGATGGCGTTCGCGTCGAAGCGAACGCAGATCCTCTCGACGGAGAAGATGATCGACTACTCGAAGCGCTCGCCGAAGCAGCGCTTCCTCGTTGCGACGGAGACCGGGATCATCCACCGGCTCGAGAAGGAGGCGCCCGGCAAGCGCTTCGAGCCGGTCCGCTCAGACGCCGTCTGCCGGTTCATGAAGATGATCACGCTCGAGAAGCTCCGCGACTCGCTGCGCGACTGGAAGCACGAGGTCGTCGTCGAGCCGGAGATCGCCGCGCGCGCCCGCGGCGCGATCGAGCGAATGGTTGCGATCGGCTAGATCCGAGGGGCGATCATTCGCTCTGGTTGCGAGGGCGCGGCGCCAGCTCGATGCGGTCCTTCCGTCCATGGCGTGTCCACGCCCAGATCAGAACGGCTGCGAGCGCGAAGCTCGAGAGCGCGAGCAGCGCAAGAACGGGAACGAGGAGAAGCCAGTAGCCGCCACGAATCGCAGCTTGGGCTGTTCCCAAGGCAGCGAGCAACCCGAGGCAGAGGCGGATCACGATCGCATTGAGGACGCCGAGAGGCTCACGGAAGCGCTTCATGAATCGCCCCAGCGTCCAGGTGACGACGATGGTTCCGACCAACACCGCGCAAATCGCGTAGTTCGCGTCCCTCACGTACTGAATCTAGCCCGCCTCTCGAGCGTCTAACTTCTCCGCGACAGGCGACCATTCCCAACCGCGCTACTCTGCTACTCGATGCACCTGTTCCTCCGCAAGCCCGCCGAGCTTCTGCCGCCCGAGGAGACGCTTCCCGGCCGCGACGTGGCGATGCGCGTCCCCGCGCGGCACGAGGTGCTCGGGACGCCGATCTCGCCGCCGTTTCCCGACCGCCTCGAGACCGCGATCGTCGGCATGGGCTGCTTCTGGGGGGCGGAGCGCGTGTTCTGGCCAGCGCCCGGCGTCTACACGACGGCGGTCGGGTATTCGGGCGGCGCGACGCCGAACCCGACCTACGAAGAGGTCTGCAGCGGTCGGACGAACCACACCGAAGCGGTCCTCGTCGTCTTTGATCCCGCGCAGACGAGCTACGCCGAGATTCTTCGCCTCTTCTGGGAGAACCACGACCCGACGCAGGGCATGCGGCAAGGCAACGACGGCGGCACGCAGTACCGCTCGGCGATCTACTGGACGAGCGACGCGCAGCGCGAGGCGGCCGAGGCGTCACGCGCGATGTTCCAGCAGGAGCTGGCGAAGGCCGGCTACGGCGAGATCACGACGGAGCTCGCCGAGGCGGGCCCGTTCTACTACGCCGAGGACTACCACCAGCAGTACCTCGCGAAGAACCCGAACGGCTACTGCGGCCTCGGCGGCACCGGCGTCGCGTGTCCGGTTGGGCTCGTGACGCCCTCGAGCGCCGCGTAAAGCCCGCGAATCCACTTCGGAGAACCCGCAACCGCTCGGCGGTCGACCCCCGATGGCCAAGCGCCCCCGCGCTGGCTTACTGAGCTCATCCCGGTAACCACACAGATTGAGGTGAGTTCAGTGACAAGCGTGACTGCAGGAGCGGTAGAGAAAAAGAGCAAGACACACTCGATTCAGCTCCGCAAGGTCCTCGAGTACGGCGGCGTCGCGGCAGGCGTCGTTCTCGTGGCATTCGGCATCGCGGCCATGGTGCTCGGCCTCATGGGGCGGTCGACCGTGAGCTCGAGCCTCTCGAAGGAGAAGATCGTCGGCAGCACCGACATGACTCCGGCAGCTATCAAGGCCGAAGCCAAGGACGCCGGTCTGAATTTCAGCCAGATCGACTTCCCGACGATGTCGGTCGCGGGCAACACGATCAACAGCGGTAGCGAGGCTCGCGCCTTCGCGCAGTACATGCGGATCCACGCGCTCGAGGCGAGCGGTGGCTACACGTACTCGCAGATGGGCCGCTTCCAGGCGCTCGCGAACGCGCCGAAGTCGCAGCTCGCTGTTGGCGGAGGAACGGACAACGCGCAGTACGCGGTGACAAACCCGAAGACCGGCGGCCCGGTAGCGAACGGCGCGCGCGACCTCTGGGTCACTGAGACCGCGCTCTCGACCGCGCTCAACACCTCCTACATGGCTGAGCAGATCGGCAACTTCGCGATCGTCGTCGGAATTGCCCTCTTCCTCAGCGGGATCGGCTTCACGATCCTGGCGCTCGGCGGCGCGCTGCGCGGCCGCGAGGCACGCCAGTAAGAAGCCACAGGAAAACGGGCCGGCGCCGCGGGTGGTCCCGGGAAGGCGCCGGCCCGTATCACGTCCGAAGCGGCGGCTCTAGGTAGCCGCCGCTTCGGCGTTTCCGACCAGCACCTCGTCGCCGTCCTGGTTTCGCACCGCGACGGCGATCTTGGCGGTTCCGTCGTCGACGCTCTCGACCGCGAAGCGCGCGGTCAACGTGTCTCCGGGCCAGACCTGCTTGCTGAAGCGGACGCCGAAGCTGCGGAGATCCGAGCCGAGCCATTCAGTCAGCGCGCGCCCGGTCATGCCCATGGTCAGCATCCCGTGCGCGAATACCGACGGATAGCCGGCGATCTTCGTCACGAACGGCTCGTCGGAGTGGAGCGGGTTGTAGTCGCCCGACGCGCCGGCGTACTGCACGAGCTGCGTGCGCGTCAGGTCGTCGACGAGAACGACCTCGTGCGTGTCGCCGACGGCGAGCATCACGAGTCCTTTCGGAAGACCTGGACGCTGACGGAGCGGCCGGTGACGACGTCGTTCCCGGCGGCGTCGCGGTAGTGCGTGAGCCGCTCCGCGAACTTGAGCGTGCCCGCGCGACCTTCGCGCTCCCACGTCTTACCGGGCTCGCTCGTGACGGTGAGCGTCTCGCCGACGCGGATCGGCCGGTGGTACTCGAAGTGCTGCTCGGCATGAAGCGGCGGCGGCCCTTCGTTCGCGACCGGCGGCGGCCCGCTCATCGGCTCGCGGCCGGAGCCGAACCACTTCTGGCCGTGCTTCGGCCGCAGCGGATAATCGGGATCGAACTGCGCGGCCGCGATCGGAAACGTCGGCGGTACCGCGTCGCTCGTCTCGGCGTCCGCGTACCCAACCGCGCGTCTGAAGAAGAGAACGTGCGTCGCCTCGATCGGAAACTCGAACGTGTCGGCCATGCGCGCGACTCTAGCGCGGTTTCCACGAGCGGTGCTTCGGGGACCCATCTTGCGGATGCACGCAGAGAGCGTCGCCACGCGAATCATGATCCGGCCGCTCGGCAGCGGTTTGCCGCTTGGCTTCTTCTCGTTCGGGATTGGGATGCTCGTGCTCGCAGGACAAGGGATCGGTTGGGCGGCGCCTTCGGACACGCAGAACGCCGGCCTGCTCCTGATTGCGTTCGTCGCACCCCTCGAGTTCCTCGCGGCTGCGATCGCATTTCTTGCGCGCGACACGATCGGCGCGACGACGCTCGCGCTCTTCGCGGGCTCGTGGTCTGCGACCGGCTGGTCGCTGTTCACGTCGGAGCCTGGAGCGACGAGTGCCTCGTTCGGATTGTTTCTCGCCGCGTTCGGTGCGGCGATCTTTCTGCTCGCGATCGTGTCGCTCCAGGCGAAGCCGTTCTTCGGCGTCCTGCTCGGGATCTCCAGCGTCCGAATGGCGCTTGCGAGCGCCTACGAGCTGACCGGCCGTCACGGCCTGCTCGTCGCGGGCGGGTGGGTTGCGTTCGCGTTGTTCCTGCTCGCGCTCTACGGGGGTCTCGCGCTCGCGCTCGAAGACGCAAATCAGGAGACGATCCTCCCGCTCTTCAGACGCGGGCAGGCTCGCGGCGCGATGGAGGGCGAGCTCGGCGAACAGCTCGAAGGCCTCGCGCGCGAGGCGGGCGTCAGACAGCAGCTGTAGCGCCGGCCGTGTCGACCGCTTCGCGCAGGCTCGCGACGTACTCGCGAAGCGACTCCGGGCCCTGCTCCGCGATCTCGACTGCGCGCGACCCCACGACGACGCCGTCTGCGATCGTCGCCACGTCGTGTGCGTGCTCGGGCGTCGAGATGCCGAAGCCGGCGTAGAGCGGCAATCCCTCGGGCGCAACGGCGCGCGTCCGCTCGAACAGCGGCTTCAGCCGGTCGGACACGGTGTCACGGGCTCCGGTCGTGCCCGTGACCATCACGAGATAGAGCCAGCCGTCGGTGTGTTCGGTCGCCGCGCGGATGCGCGCGTCGGTCGAGGTCGGCGCGATCAGCTGGATGCGCTTCAGCTCCGGATGCTCTTCGACCGGCAGGTCGACGATGATCGCGCTCGTTGCGCCCGCCTCTTCGGCATCGTGCGCGAAGCGTTCGTAGCCGTAGGCCTCGAGGATTGCGGCGTAGGTCATCGGCACGATCGGCACGTCGGTCTGCGCGCGCAGCTCGGTGATGACGGCAAGGCAGCGGCGCGTGCGCATTCCGCGCGCGAGCGCGCGCTCGGATGCGCGACGGATTACCGGGCCTTCGGCGAGTGGATCCGAGAACGGAATGCCGAGCTCGACGATGTCGGCGCCGCCCTCGATCGCGGCGAGCGCGAGCTCGGGCGTCTCCGGCTCGCAGACGAGATAGACGACCAGCCGTTTCCGTTCGGGCGCGGAGCTCATCGCGTGCACGTCAGTCGCTGCCGAGGTGCCGGAGGACTTCCGCGAGATCCTTGTCGCCGCGGCCCGACAAGCACACGACGATGAGTTCCGCATCGAGATCGAGTGTGCGCGCAAGCGCATGCGACGACTCGAGCGCGGGGATGATGCCCTCGGTTCGCGTCAGCCGCTGAAACGCGTCGAGTGCTTCCTCGTCGGTGCACGCGAGGTACTCGGCGCGCGCGGTGTCGCGCAGGTGCGCGTGCTCGGGCCCAACGCCCGGGTAGTCGAGCCCGGCCGAGATCGAGTGCGCGTCCGCGATCTGGCCGTCGTCGTCGGCGAGGATCGACGAGCGCGCCCCGTGCAGCACGCCGGTGCGGCCGGTGCCGAGTGACGCAGCGCCCGCCGCCTCGACGCCGACGAGTCGCACGTCGGCGTCGTCGACGAAGCCCGCGAACATCCCGATCGCGTTCGAGCCGCCTCCGACGCACGCCACGACGGCGTCCGGCAGGCGGTCTTCGCGCTCGAGGATTTGCGCGCGCGCCTCGCGGCCGATCACCGCTTGCAGCTCGCGTACGAGCTCCGGGTACGGCGAGGGGCCGACACACGAGCCGATCAGGTAATGCGTCGTCTCGACGTTCGTGATCCAGTCGCGGATCGCCTCGCTCGTCGCTTCCTTCAGCGTGCGTGTGCCGAAGTCGACAGCGCGGACCTCGGCGCCGAGCAGACGCATGCGCTCGACGTTCGGCTTCTGCCGGCGGATGTCTTCCTCGCCCATGTAGACGACGCATTCGAGCCCGAAGCGCGCGCAGACGGTCGCCGTCGCGACGCCGTGCTGGCCCGCCCCTGTCTCCGCGACGATGCGGTGCTTGCCGAGCCTGCGTGCGAGCACGATCTGGCCGAGCGCGTTGTTCAGCTTGTGCGCGCCTGTGTGGAGGAGATCCTCGCGCTTCAGATAGACGCGCTTGTCTGGCGCGAAGCGTTCGGCGCGCGTCAGCGGCGTCGGGCGGCCGGCGTAGTTCGTGAGCAGCTCGTGCAACTCGGCCCTGAACATCGCGTCCGCCTGCGCTTCGCGCCAGCCCGCGGTCAGCTCGTCGAGCGCGGGGATCAGCGTCTCCGGCACGTAACGGCCGCCGTAGGCGCCGAAGAACTCGGTTGCGAGCTCGGTCATGTGCGCGCTCCTTCCACGAACGCGCGCACCTTCGCGTGATCCTTGACACCGGGTTCGCGCTCCAGCTGCGAGGCGGCGTCGACCGCCCACGGATCGACCGTCGCGACGGCGTCGGCCACGTTCTCGGGGCCGAGCTTGCCGGCGAGCACGAGCCGTCCGTCCGTGCGGCGCGCGCGGTCGAGATGCGTTGCGTCGGCCTCGTTCCACGGCAGGTCGACGACCGTCGCGACGCGTTCGCCGTCACGCAAGAGCACCGCGTCGCGGCCGCGCACAGTCCCGGGTTCGCGCTCGTAGAGCTGGACGAGGTCGGCGCCGCGCTCCTCCGGCTCGCCGACGAAGACTGCGACCGACAACGCGGTCTCGGGAACATCCAGCAGCGTGTCGGCTCGACGAGGCGAGCCCTCGGCGAAGATGAAGCCGATCAGGTCCGCGCCGGCTTCGAGCGCGGCGTCGACGTCGTCCTGGTTCGTCATGCCGCAGACCTTGACAACGGGACGCGAGACGAGCTCGACGAGCTTCGCCGCCGGATCACGCGCCTGCATGAGCGTCGTGCCGACGAGGATCGCGTCGGCGCCGGCGAGCTCCGCGGCAGCGCCTTGCGCGCGCGTGCGGATTGCGCTCTCGGCGATCACGATCCGGTCTCTCGGCGCCTTCGCGACGAGCGCGAGCTGTGCGTTCCGGTCGATCGCGAAGGTCGAGAGGTCGCGTGCGTTCACGCCGACCACCGGCGCCTCGAGCGCTTCTGCGCGGCGCAGCTCAGGCTCATCGTGCGCCTCGACGAGCGTGTCGAGACCGAGAGCGCTCGCACGTTCCATGAGCCGTCGCGTCTGCTCGTCGTCGAGGTCGCGGAGGATCAGAAGCGCCGCATCGGCGCCGGCGTCACGCAGCTCGACGAGCTGGTCGTCGGTGCGGAAGAAGCCCTTCGCGAGTAGCGGCGTGTCGGTGACCGCGCGCGCCGCGCGAAGGTCGTCGATCGTGCCGCCGAACTGTTCGTCGACGAGCACGGAGATCGCCGCTGCGCCCGCGCGTGTGTACGCGCGAACGACGTCTTCGACGCGTGCGTCGGGGCGGATGTCGCCGGCCGAGGGCGAGCGGCGCTTGAACTCCGCGATCGCGACGAGGTCGGGCGTGGCGAGCGCGTTTGCGAAGCGGCCCACTAGGCGGATGCCTCCTGCGAGAACGCGACGAGCGCGTCGAGCCGCTCGGCTGCCGCGC
This sequence comes from Actinomycetota bacterium, assembly GCA_046734795.1. Taxonomy (GTDB): domain Bacteria; phylum Actinomycetota; class Thermoleophilia; order Gaiellales; family Gaiellaceae; genus JBKPRX01. Next base: position 26 of record JBKPRX010000054.1, on the reverse strand, counting down.
CGGAGTCGATCGCCGTGCGCGCCACC
>JBKPRX010000053.1:0-20285 GCA_046734795.1 Actinomycetota bacterium | reverse complement strand
TGGCATCTGATCGATCAGAAGCTCGGCGCCTTCGTCCGCGGCCAGCTCCTGATGATCTGCTTCGTCAGCACCGTGCTGTCTGCCGCGTTCTGGGCGATCGGGTTGCCGTACTGGCTGCTGCTCGGCGTCTTTGCAGGCGTCGTCGAGATGGTCCCGGTCGTCGGCCCGCTGCTCGCAGGCGGCGTCGCGATCGGCGTCGGTCTCACGCAAAGCTGGGAGACCGCGGTGCTCGTCGCGGTCGCGGTCTACGGACTCCGGTTGCTGCAGGACTACGTCATCAACCCGCACGTGCTCGGTCGCGCGGTCGGGCTGTCGCCGCTCGTCGTTCTGGTGACGGTCTCGGTCGTCGGCCTGCTCTTCGGGCCGTTCTACGTGATGCTGTCGGTGCCGCTCGCCGCCGTGCTGGCGACGCTCATCGACGTGATCGTGTTCGAACGAGACCCGGCGGAGGAGCCGGTTCCCGCGGTCATCTTCCCCGCGAAAGACCGCGCCGCGTCGTAACGAGCTCTACGCGTCCTGTAGCTGCGCCTCCGCCGGCTCTTGGGCATACGCCTCGCGTAGCTGGAACTTGAGCACCTTGCCGCTCGCGTTTCGTGGCAGCGCGTCGACGATCGCGACGCGCGTCGGCTTCTTGTACGACGCGATGCGGTCGCGACACCAGTCGATGATCTCGTGCTCGTCCGGCGGGTCGTTCGGGTCGTGCGGAGCGATTACCGCCAGCGGCGTCTCCACCCACTTGTCGTGCGGCACGCCGACGATCGCGACCTCGCGCACCTTCGGATGTGCATCGATCACCGCCTCGACCTCGGCGCAGTAGATGTTCTCGCCGCCGGAGATGATCATGTCCTTCTTCCGGTCGACGACGTACATGTAGCCCTCTTCGTCTTCGACGACGAGATCGCCGGAATGGAACCAGCCTCCGTAGAACGCGTCGGCGGTCGCCTCGGGGTTGTTCCAGTAACCCTGCATCACAGTCGGACCGCGATAGACGATCTCGCCGGGGGTCCCCTGCGGGACGTCGTTCATGTCGTCGTCGACGAGGCGCGCCTCGACGTTCATGATCGCCTGGCCGATCGAACCCATCTTGCGAATGGCGTCTTCGCCCATGAGCACGGTCGTGAGCGCGCTCATCTCCGTCTGACCGAAGCAGTTGTACGTGGGGATCCCCGGGAACGTCTCCGCCATCGCCTGCAAGACGGACGGCGGGGCGACCGAGGCGCCCCAGAAGATCCGGCGCAGGCTGAGCTTCCGCTCGCGCACGCCCGGCACCTCGCAGAGTTGCTGCAGTTGCGTGGGCACGAAGTAGCAGCCGGTGATCTGCTCGCTCTCGAGGATGTCCACGACCTTGGCGGCGTCGAACTCGCCTGTCTCGAGCAGGACCGAGCAACCGCCGAGGAGAAGCTGCGGCGAGATCAGGTCGAGGCCTGCGATGTGGAAGAGCGGCAGGCCGCAGAGGAAGATCTCGTCGGAGCGCGAGATTCCGGTCGTGACCATCACGTTGACCGTGTTCATGAAGAGGTTGAACTGGCTGAGGACCGCGCCCTTCGGCCTTCCCGTCGTCCCCGACGTGTACATGATGAAGCCGGGGTCGTGCTCCGAGACCTCCACGACCGGCCGGTCGGTCGACGCCGCGGCCAAGACGGTGTCGTAGACCTCTGCGCCGGGCCCGCCTGCGTCGGCGTTCTCGTCCACGACGAAACACGTCGCGAGCGCTGGAACGCGCTCCCGCACCTCTGCGGCGACGGGCGCGAGCATCGCGTCGACGACGATGGCCTTCGCTCCGCTGTCTTCGATGATGTACGTGACCTCGTCCGCGACGAGGCGGAAGTTGATCGGCACGCAGATTGCGCCGAGTCGCGCGCACGCCATGTAGACCTCGACGACTTCGATGCAGTTGAGCATCAGCGTTGCGACCCGATCGCCTCTCGCAACGCCGCGCTCGACGAGCGCGTTTGCCAGTCGCGTCACACGCTCGTCCAGCTCACGGAACGTCATGTCTTGGTCCTTGAAGCGAAGCGCACGCGCCTCCGGTGTCTTGCGCGCCGTGCGCGCGAGCTGCTCGCCGTACGACATCCTCCGTCCCGCATAGAGCTCTTGCATCGCGTCGTCGGTCATCCGAATCCCTCCCTTTTCTCGTTGCTCCGACTCATCTGTTGATGAACCCGAAGAGATGGCCGGCGATATTTCTGATCTGGATCTCCTCCGAGCCTTCCGTGATCCGGTAGCGCCGGTGGTGTCTGTAGATGTGCTCGAACGGCTTGTGCCGCGTGTAGCCGATGCCGCCGTGAACCTGCATTGCTCGATCGGCCGCCTCGCACACGAGCCGGTTCGCCCGGTAGTTGCACATGGAGACCTTGTGGCTGACGCCGCTCACGCGGTCCCCCGCCTCGTCCATCTCGTGTGCCGTCTTCCGCACGAGCCCGCGCAGGAGCTCGACATCCGTTGCGAGCTCGACGAGCGGCCACTGGATCGCTTGGCGCTCGGCGAGCGGCTTCCCGAACGTCTTCCGCTCCCGCGCGTAGGCGATGCTCTCGCGAACGCAATAGTCCGCGGCACCGACACCCGACGCCGCCTGGCGGATCCGGTTCTCGTGGACGAAAAAGAGCGCCGTGTCGAGCCCGTGGCCCTCCTCGCCCAGGATCGCAGAGTCCGGAACACGCACGTCGCGCAGCACGACCTCCGCATGATCGGTCGGCATGTTGAACGTCCAGTGGAAGTAGGGGACCTCGTAGCCGGGGTCGTCGGTGGGGACGATGAAAGCGGTGATGCCTTCGGCCTTCCCCGGCTCGCCCGAGGTGCGCGCGAACACGATTGCGTGCGACGCGAAGTTCACGCCGCTCGCGAAGCGCTTCGCGCCGTTGATCACCCAGTCGCCTCCGTCGCGGGACGCGCTGGTTTCGAGCCACGTTGCGTCGCTCCCGTGATCGGGCTCAGTGAGATTGAACGCAAACGCCTGCTCGCCTGTGATCGAAGCATCGAGGAACTGATCCTTCTGCTCGTCCGTGCCGAACTCTTCGAGGATCAACGGGAGAACGAGGTTGCCAACGACCGACGACTCCATCTGCAGGTCGTTGTGCAGCCCGAGCCCTTTCGCCGCAAGGTGATCGCGGATGACGGCCATGCCCAAGTTCGTGCCGTCTTGCCCGCCCATTCGCTTCGGCAGCGCGTAGCGGAAGAAGCCCGCGGCGTCCGCGCGCCGACGCATCTCGTCGAGGAGCTCGATCCACTCGTGAGTGTGGACGCCGCCGTTCTCCCAGTCGGTGCGCTTCCACTCGCGGCGGTGGTCGAAGAAGTGGATGTTCTCTTCCTCGAGCGGCTTGATCTCGCGCTCGATGAAATCGTCGAGCCTGGCGAGGAAGTCTTGGACCTCCTGCGGAAGCGTGAAGTCCACCGGGTGATCCTACGCCTGGTCCTCGGGGACGAGCCAACGTGGATTTGCGATGCGCAACTTGTCGACGGCATCGGCCCGCGCAAGGCGGACGACCTCGTCCCAGCGGCCGTCGAGCCTGCCCTCGCGGATCGACGCGCACAGCTCGGCGTCGTCGCGTACGCCGAGCGCCTCGAGCCGCGCAGCGTGGGCGGCCGCGCGTGCAGGCCCGAGCTCGAGCTCGCGGCGGATGATCGCGACGACGTTCGCGGCCACGCGGGCCATGAAGCTCTGCCGGCTACTCGTCGCCGGCACGACCTCCGCGCGCAGGAAGGCTTCCACCGCGTCAGCGAGCTCCTGCGTCGACGGGACGCCGCGCTTGCTCATACTCGCTCGAGCTGCTCGGAGAGGAGCAGCATCACGTCGTATTCCTGTTCCCACACACGGCGCCCGATCGCTGCGAGCTCGACGGACGGCACCTCGCCGGACAGGTGGCGCCAGGCTTGCGTCATGCAGCCGACGCCCCACCAAACGGTGCCGACGAGCTCCCACCAGCGGACGACGTCGAGGTCGACCTTCCGCCCGCTCACCCGCTCGTAGCCACGGAAGAGGTCCTCGTAGTCGCCGAAGCCGCCGACGGGCCTGTGACCGCCGAAGCGCCAGGCGCGAACGCAGAGGTAGCCGAGATCTTCCATCGGGTCGCCGTAGTGCACGCGCTCCCAGTCCAGGACCGCGCGCACGCCGTCCGGGCCGACGACGAGATTGCCGTTGCGAAAGTCCGCGTGCACGAGCGTCAGCGAGGTCGTCGGCGGCCGGGTCTGCTCGAGCCGGCGTAATCCAAGCTCGAGCTGCGGGCTCGAGTCGTCGAAGGAATCGAGCGTCTCGCGAATGTCCGCGACGACGTCGTACTCACGTAGACCGGGGACGGCGTCGAGCGGAACGCTGTGAATGCGGGCGAGAATCTCGCCGCACTGCTCCGCCAGCCGCTCACGCGCGCCGGCGAGGCGCTCATCGCGGAGAATGCGCCGCGCAAGCGTCTCGCCCTCGACGTGCTCCATGAGGATGAAGGGCGCGTCGACACGATCGGCGTCGTCGCCATAGGCGAGGATGCGTGGCTCCGGGACGCCCGCACGCGCGGCGGCTTCGATTGCGCGCGCCTCGTAGGCGATGCCTTCGCGGCGGATCGCGCCCGGCGGATCGCGCCGCAAGATCAGACGCTGCGTCTCGCCGCCGGGCTTCTCGACCTCGAGCGACCACGTCTCGCGACTCGCGCCTCCGGTGAGCTGCGTGAGCCCGCTGATTGCAACGGTCGATCCCGACGTTGCGTCGGCGACGAGCGAGCGCAGCTGTTCCGCGAGCCGGTCTACTTCACTGCGAGTGGGTTGATGGGTGTGCCGGCTCCGTTCGTGAACGGCAATGCCGGCGCGCAGAAGAGGAACTCGTACACGCCGTCTGCTGCGCAGTCGGCTGCAAGCTCCTCGAAGTCGAGGATCTCGCCGAGGGTCAAGCCGAGGTCGCGCAGCAGCACCATGTGCACGTTGAAGACCTGCTCCGGGTAGTACTCGCCGGGTAGCACCTCGATCGCCCAGTTGTCGGATGCGAGCGCGGCGATCTCGTGGTCGTAGAGCCACTGGCAGCAGGCCATTCCGATCCCGGGCTCGCCGGCCATGAACTCCTCGCGTGACTGCTTCTCGACGAAGAACTTCCGCCAGCCTGTTCGGAAGAGGAGGATGTCGCCCGACTTGATTTCTGTTCCCTGGCGCTCCGCTGCCTCGTCGAAGTCTTCAGGCGTCACGACGTAGCCTGACTCGAGCCAGTCAACGCCCTTGAGGGCTGCGATGTCGAGCAGGACGCCGCGACCGATGACGTCCTTCGAGATCTTGTCGATCGAGTCGTGTTTGAGGCCATGCGGCGTCACGTCGCTTGCAGGGAAGCCGTTGTACAAGTGGTCGTCGTAGAAGACGTGACCGAGCGCGTCCCACTGCGACGCGGACTGCAGCGGCATGATCACGTAGTCGTCGGCGTACTTGAACGGACCGGGGAACTCCTGGTCGTCCCCCGTCTCCGACATGAGTCGAACCGGGTTGTTGCGCCCCCCACCGACTTGCGGCCCTTCGAGGTCGAATGGGATTGCGAGGTCGAAGACCTTCCCGTGACGGACGAGCGACGCAGCTTCGACGATGCGGTCGGGGGTGATGTGATTCAGGGTGCCGCGCTCGTCGTCGTCGCCCCAGCGACCCCAGTTGCTGAGCCGCTTGCCGACCGCCCGGAAGTCCTTCAGCTCGGGGAACGGCTCGACGTCGGCCATACGCCTCGCCACCGTAACGCGTCATCCGTGACGTGTGCAACCGCGCGGAGGCGCACGACCTCCTCCTTCGAAGCCGGCGGTCGCACGTTCGATCCCTGCAGCGCCGATTTGTCGCCGCTGCGAAGCGCTAGAACGACCAGCTTCCCCAGGCGTCGGTCCCGCAGAGGACGTTGCCGGTGAACTCGCCGAACGGCTGCACCGTATTTCCTTCGTAACTCACGCCGGGCACGCACGGGCCGAGGTATCGCATCTTGTTCTGCACGAGACGCTCACCGTTGTAGGGGCCGCCGTCGAACAACGGGCCGCTTGCCGGGTCGAACACGTTGCCGCGGAGAACGAGTCCCGGCGTCGCCGAATCGACATCGACCGCGTCGGCCTTGTTGTCGTTCGGCTGCCCGAAGGAGTTGTTCTCGATCGTGATGTTCTGGTTCGCCGGCAGCGAGCAGCAGTTCTGGATGCGGATGTTCGTGACGTCGTTGAGCCAGAACTTCGAGTTCCGCACCGCGCAACCCTGGCACCCGCGCATGAAGATCCCGTCGGTGTGGAGGCGCGCCGGATCGTTAGACGTGACCTCATGGATGTTCGCTCCATCGATGACGATGTTCGATCCGACCATCCGGTTCGTGCAGTTTCCGTTCTGCGCGACGGCCTCGCAGGGACCGTAGTCGCCGCCGACCACGCGCACGTCGGAGGGAGCCGGCAACGAGCTGCCGTCGTACACGATGTCGAAGCCGCGCGCGGTGAGGTTCTGGAGCACGATGTCGACTGCGCCGTCCCACACCGTCGCGAACCCGACGCTCATGTCGCGGACGACGACGTGCTGCGCTGCACGCGTGTTCAGCTGCGACTGGCCGACGTCGAGACGCGCCAGCGAAACGGACCCACCGCCTGTCGGCGCGAAGGTGACGGGTGAAGGCGACTTCGACGAGTCGTAGTCGATGCGCTGCGCGGGATAGCTACCGGGGTCGACCGAGACGAGGTCGCCCGGCTGCGCGACTTGGTACGCACGGTTGAGCGAAGCGCACGGACGAGAATCATCGCCGCGCACGCAGGTCGTGTCGTTCCCCGAAGGCGAAACGCGAACGTTCGCGGGCGTCGGTGCGGGCGCGCACGCGGCAGTTGAAGCGGAGATGACGGCTGGCACCGAGTGGTTGCCGGCGGCGTCGTACGCATCGACTGCGAGCGAATATGTCGTGCCGCACGCAAGGCCGGAAACGTTCGAGGTGAGCTGCGTCGTCGTTCCTTGCGCGACGGCGTTCTTGTAGACCGTGTAACCGGCGACGCCGACAGCATCAGTCGACGCGCCCCAGGCGAGCGTCAACGACGTCTGGCCGGCGGCGGTGACGGTCAGCCCAGGCGGCGTGCTGGGCGCAAAGGTGTCCGACGCCGACGCGATGAGGCGCGTTGCCGTCGTGGTCGATGGATGCTCCTGCTCGGGGCATGAGGCGGTTGCGGCCGAAATCGTCGCCGCCGCGGATTGGTTGCCGGCCTCATCGAAAGCGATGACGTCGATCCGATAGACGGTGCCGCAGTCGAGCCCCGCGAGCGTCGAGTTGAGGCTCGAAGTCGTACCTTGCGAATCTCCGTTCTTGAGAACCGCGTAGCCCGTCACGCCGGCGGTGTCGGTCGACGCGCCCCACGCAACCGTCAACGACGTCTCGCTCGCCGCAGTGACCGTCAGGCCGCTCGGTGCGCTCGGAGCCGTTGTGTCAGCCGGCGGGGGAGCCGGCGCCTGCACGGCCGTCGTGGTGGCCGGGGGTGGAGGCGTCGCGGTGCACGCGGCGGTGCGAACGGAGATCGTCGCTGCGGCGGAGTGGTTGCCTGCCGCGTCGTAGGCGTCGACTGCGATCGAGTACGTCGCCCCGCACTGCAGTCCGGTGAAGTCGTACGCGAGAGTCGTCGTCGTGTTCTGTGCAATGCCTTGCTTGTAGACCGTGTAACCGGCTACGCCGAAGTGGTCGACCGATGCGGTCCATGCGAGCGTCAGCGACGTTTGACCAACCGCAGTGACGGTCAGTCCGGCGGGAACGGTCGGAGGCGCCGCGTCGTCGCCATCTGCTGCTGCGGCAACGCCTGCAATCGAGGCACCACCGGTGGCAAGAACGAGAACAAGAACGAAAACCTGCGCGTAACGACGTGGCGACACAAGCACCCCCACTTCTTCCAACGATCAGGCGAGACGCGGTCGCCGACGCTGGAGATTGGTGACTAGGCAGGCGCGCACTGCGCAAATGCGCCGCATGCTTGGGCGAAAAAGCATGTGCGTTAAGAGTCTGGGCGGCGGGTCGGATGCTACAAGTGCTCACCGCCTTGGGGCCGATTACGTACCTCGTTAGCCCCCGCGCGTCGAAGTCCTCTCCGCAATTTCCGCGCAATTCGTCAATCCCTGACGGATGCGTGCGGCCGTCAAGCCGGCGAGGTAGCGTCCTCGGCCATGGGGGTCGATCTGGCGCCTGAAGTTCCGCCCGTGCTGAGCCCGGAGCTCGTCCTCGTTTCGAGTCCCGAGGAGATTCGCGATGCGCTCGCGCTGCTGCCCGAGGAACCGTGGCGCATCGCGCCGGCTGCACCCGCGCAGCAGCGCGCTGCGGCCCTCGCTTCCGCGCCTACACATGCGAAACGCAACACGCTCCGTGCCGGCGGTCTCGTTGCGCTCGCGATCGTCGGACTGACAATTGGGTACCTCGTCGGAACGCGCTCTGCCGACGACGGCGCCGCGTCTTCGGGCGTCCTTCGTCCTCCGTCGGTTGTGCGCGCTTCTGCGCCTGCACCGGCGACTTCGGTCGCAGCGGCGCAACGACAGAAATCGCGCGAGACGCGTTCACGTAAAGCGTCAGCACCGCCGGCGCACAGTCGTCGGTCACAACCGCGTCGTGCCCCCGTGCATGCGGCGCGAACGAAACCGACCTCGACGGCACCAACGAAGACAAAGACGCCGGCGCGCACGAAGCCGGCGGCGCCGACCGTGCGCGGGTTCGTTCCTTCCCGAACGTGGGCTTGGGCACCGACAACCGGCGCCGAGGCTTACGAGGTGACGTTCTTCAAAGGGCCGAAGGCCGTCTTCCAGGTGCGCGCGACGCAGCCGCACATCGTCCTACCGCGCAGCTTCCGCTTCGAACCGGGTACGTATCGGTGGACGGTGTCTGCACTGCCTGCGGCCGCAGGCGTGCCGGCGATTGTCGATTCGAGGTTTGCGGTGACCTCCGCCGGAGCGGCGGCGGCAAACAAGGCCGCAGCTGACGGGTCCCCGAGCTAGCGTCCGACCTCGTGACCGCCGACCGCACACCGGAGGATCCGCGTCTGATCAGTCCCGAGCTCGTGCTCGTCTCGAGTCCCGAGGACACGAAGGATGCGCGAGCTCAGCTTGCGCAATCGCCGTGGGCCACTCCCGCGGCAGAACCTGAGCGCACGGTCGCCGGAACTTCGAACCGTCGCAAGCTCCGCATCGGCGCCGCGGTCGCGCTCCTCGTCGTCGGCCTGGGCGTAGCAAGCTACGTCGCCGCGAATCACTGGCGGGATCACCCCACGAAGACAGCCGCGAGCACGTTCGTTCCTTCCCGAACGTGGGCGTGGGCGCCGGCGACCGGCGCCGACGGATACGAGGTGACGTTCTTCCGCGGTCAGCAGGTCGTCTTCCGCGCCCGAACGACCGAGCCGCGCGTCGCGATGCCGCAGAGCTTTCGCTTTCAGGCGGGGACGTATCGCTGGACGGTGCGAGCGCTGCCCGCCGCTGCCGGCGCAGCTCCGATCGTGGATTCGAGTTTCACCTTGACCTCCGCGGGCGCGGCGGCCGCAAACTCGGCCGGCTAGGCGGACCCTGCTGAGCGACGGCCGGACGGCTCATTCGGCGTAGCCGAGCTCACGCAACAGCTCGCCGGCCTCGCGCATGACGTCGTCGACCTGCTCTTTCGTGAGATCGTCGCGCCAGCGGCCCACCGAGCGGGGGCTCGCCGGGGCGAGCTGGTGCTCGACGTCCTCGGTGGGGACGCCGAGCTCCTCTGCGAGCCGCACGGCAGTAGCGCTTTTGTCGGCGACGAGATCCTCGTAGCGGAGCTCGAACGTCCGCTCGCGGGACCCGCGCGCCGCGGTCAGATAGCGTCGCCACGCCCACGCGGCGCGCTGCGCGTCGCTGACGCGGGCGAACTCCTCGCGGCGTTCCGGCTCGACCCAGAAGCGCGTGTGCGATCCATACGCGGCGCCGACGTCGTCGCTACCGCTCCGCGCGCTGCTCAACCAGCCGCGATCGAGAAGCGAGGCGACGACATCTCTCCCGTCGCGGATCAGGTGGACGACCGTCGCCTCCGGATAGGCGCGCAGCGCTGCTGGGACTAGGAAGCTCATCTCCGGCGTCTGCTCGACCGCACGTTTGCCGCGGACTGCCGAGAGCATGCGCACGCGCTCGATCACGCGCTCGAGCTCGCGTGCTGCGTCTTCCTCCGAGGCGCTCGTCAGCGTTGGGATCGCGGCCTTGAGCGGTGCGAGCTCGCCTAGGTCGATGAAGCCTGGGATGCTTCCGATCGCACCGGCGAAGAACGTCGTGCCCGAACGGGGCGAGCCGACGACGAAGACCGGTCGCCCCGAGGCAGCCGCAGGTTTCGCCTTCGGCGCGCGAAGACCGCGCACTGCGATACGCGTGCACGCCTTCGCGTACAGCAAGAGTCCGCCTGGTACCCCGCCGGCCAGGCCGTGATCCTAGCTTGGGCTCGGCTCAGCCTTTCGCGCCCTGGGTCAACGAAGAGCGGCGGCTCTCGCCGCCGCTCTGGCCCTCGAAAAATCGGTTCCGCCGCTACAGGTACATGACCCACTTGGTCGTGCCGCAGGCGCAGTCCTTGTGCTTGCGCGAGCACTTTCGGCAATCCCAGTTCTCCCACCAGATCCACTTGAGGTGGTTCACCTCGAGGACGAAGAGGGCGACGATCCAGAGGAGAATTTGCGAGCGCGTCACGACTCCAAGAGCATCGACGCGGTCGCGAGGAGGGTCAATGGGCCAAATGGCCCATTTGGAGCGGCCGGAGGCCTAGGCGAAGGTATCGGCGGAGCGGCCTCGGAGTGCCGCTCCGCCCATGGGGGGCCGCGCTACCAGCGTCGCCCGGGCGCGCGGATGCCGCCGGCGAACAGGGCGATCAGCCAGACGAGCGCGACGACGGCGGCGATGTAGAAGAGCCACGTCACCACGAACCCGCCGCCGAAGAGGGCGATCGCGAGAATCGCGAGCAGGATCAGTAGAAGCATTGTTTCGGTCTCTCCTTGTCGTTCGGTCGAGAGAGAAACGGCGCCGGGTTCGTCTTGGTTACGCCGGGTCCGGCGGCCGGTGCCGGCCGTGGTAGCTGATGAGCGTCGTCGTCAAGCCGGTCAAGGCGAGTGCTGGACCGACCTCGACGAGGAGCCGGCCCGCGTCGCTGCGGTCGATGCCGAGGAGGATGCCGCCGATTCCGATCCAGATCGCTGCAGCGAGCGCGGGTAGGAGAAGCACGATCACGAGCGGGTCATGCCATGGCTTTTTCCGCCTACGCCAAACGGCGTAGGCGGCGAGTGCGAACACGCAGGCCACGACGCCCGGCACGAGACCGGTGCGCACGTCATCGGCAGCGATCGCTACCCACAGCGCGACCGCGACTGCCGCAGGGGTCAGCGCCGTCGGCAGGTCGAGGGCGGTCAGCGGCCTTGCTGGGGCGGCCGGTCGAGCTCGAGGATGATCGACGTGTCCGGAAGCTGGCGAATCTGGTTGCTGTTCAGCAGCCAGAGGTGCTTCGCGAGCAAGTCCGTGCCCGTCTTGCCGAGTTCCTCGGTTCCCCCCGGAACCGTGTCTGTGAGGGGCCGATCGAGAGCTTTCCCTGCGACCTTGCGGTGAAGATAGAACACGGGAGAGGAGTCGCTACCGGGCAGGGCGACGAGCACGGAGTCGAGCTTCGGTGCGTACTTCAGCGTGTACAGGCCGATCTCGAGCATCTCCTTGCCGACGAGGTAGTTCAGCCGGTCCGGAAGCTCACCGGCGCCGGAGGTGATTCCGCAGTTCGAGTTCTGGCCGCAGAGCTCGTACATCCACATCCTCGAGGCGAGCCGGAGAACGAGGCGGCGCGGCTGCGAGAAGGTGCCGAAGCGCGAGCGGAACTCGACGGCGACGATCGGCGGCTCGTTCGACACGGGATTCCGGGAAACCGGTAGGGCAGACACGCCGAGCGCCTCGTACTTGTTCGAGACGTGCCGCGCGATATTGGCGGTGATCGCGTTCAACGTCGTGCCCTTCGGCTGCCAGCTTGACCAGGCGGGCCCGGCCGCCACGGGACCGCTCCCGCTCGTCGACGACGACGAATCGTCGTTCGTCACGCCGATGATCAGTGCGGCGACGCCGGCGATGACTGCGAGGGCGAGGACGACATAGATGACGATGAACCGACGCCAGTACGGCCGCTTCTTTTCTTCCTGCGGAGGCGTCGTGGCTCCGACGCGCGCGTCGGTCGAGGTCACATCAGTGGCCACGTGTCTTCCTTCGACCAGTCGATTTCCGGAGTGACGAGACGTTGCGCGTTCAGCAAGCTCACGAGCTCGTCGCCGAAGAGCTCCTGCCGCTCCACCAAGACGTCGGCGACGCGCGAGACCGCTTCCTTGTTCGTCGCCATCAGTGCGTAGGCGATGACGAAGGCCTGGCCGAGGAACTGCGCAGCCAACGATCGCTTGCGGGGATCCGCGAGGACGGATGCGATCGGGTCGGCGTGGAAGTCGGCGCTACCTCGCGTGCGGTTCATCAAACGCAGACCGACATCCTCGAAGCGCTGCATGATCCGCTTGCGCGTGTCCTCTGCGCTCTCGTCCGCGAACTTCATGCCAGAGACGTCAGGCGGTTCGGGCGCCATTCCGGCCGCGCCGACCATGACCGCGACAGCGGTGGTTGCGCCTTGAAGGTCGCCGCCGACGCCGTCGGTGTTCTCGCCGTAGAAGACGTGCTCGGCCGCCATCGCACCGAGGCCGTGGATGAGGTTGCCGAAGAGCTCGCTCTGGAAGTGGCCGAAGCGCTCTTCTTTCTCGAACGACTGGTGGTGGCCGAGTGACGAGCCGCGCATGCGAATCGAGAGACGGCTCGACTCGACCTGCGGGCGATAGACGTGTGCCGCCACCGCGTGACCGGCTTCATGAATCGCGGTCGCGCGCGCCTCGCCTCGTGTGTAACGAACGCTGACCGCGGTCCCGGATTCGATGACGGTCATCGCGTCGACGAGGTGCCGCCAGCCGAACTCGATCCTTCCTTCGTGATGCGCGTTCGTGAGCGCCATTGACGTGATCTGCTCGATCATCGCTGGCGAATAGCCGTTCGTGATTCGCGCGATTTCGTCCCGGCGCGCCGGTGTGTCGAGCTCGGCCTCGTGCGCCACCTTCTCCAAGTACAGATCGAAGATGTCCTTCCGGTCTTCCTTCGTCGGTGTCCGGAACCAAACGTGACGTCCCATCCGGCCCGGTCGTGTGAGAGCCGGGTCGAGGACGTCCATCGGGACGTTCGTGGCGCCGATGAAGTAGATCTGCTCGCGACGCGGACGCGGTGCAGGTAGCCGCAGGCGGATCCTGCCGATTCGCCGCGGGACGATGTACACCGCGTCGAGGAGCGCGTTGAGGCGGTTGGTCGAGACGCGACGGAAGAACGGAGGATTGTCGATCCCGTCCATCGTGACGAGCAGCTGGTTGAGCGCGAGCTGGCCCATCCCGCCGCCGCCGAACATGCCCGGGAAAACGCCCTGGTTCATGATGTTCCCGATCTTCCGAGCCCACGGTGGATACGGCGACACGGGCTCTGGGGCGCGCACTTCGAAGAGGTAGTCGCGCCAAGCGCGCGACTCGACGATCACGTCGCCGCCCGGAACGGGCGCGCCCCACGAGCCGAAGAACTGTGGCGTCGCGAGAGCGTTCGCAACGGTGCTCGACTGGCCGAGCGCAGCCCGCCTCGTGCCGACGGCGTCGATCTCGTCGATGAAGACGATGCACTGGCCGCCCCACTTCTTCGCGAGCTTCTTCGCCTTGCGCGCGAGGAACCGAACGATCAGCGCGTCGATACCGATGAACGTCTGCGCAAATCCCGAACCGGGGATCGAGACGAACGGCGAGTTGAATCCGGTCGCGATCGCTTTTGCGAGCATCGTCTTTCCGGTCCCAGGAGCGCCGTGGAACAGCAGGCCGCGTTCGCGCTTGCCGCCGGCACTCTCGAAGCCTTCGCCCGACTGCCAGAGCGTCACGACGCGGCGAACCTCCTCTTTCGCCTCAGCCTGACCGCGCACGTCGTCGAGGCGAACGCCCCATTCGGCGTCGCCCGGCTCGTAGCCGCGGATCTGCGAGATCCCCATCAGCATCAATGGCCCCATGAAGATGAGGAAGTTCGCCATGAAGAGGAAGAAGACGAAGACGACTTGGATCCAGAGCGTCGCCGACGTGAGGACGTTGCCGATTCCGTTCAGGATGTCGCCCGCGGTGCCCCACCACGTGACGGACTCGCCGGCGTCGGCGGTGATCAGCCGCCAGAGAAAGACGATCGTGACGATGCTGAAGAGCCAGATCGCGAGCCGGAAGATGAAGCGCCACGTCCATGCTCTCCGGCGGTTCGTGATGTCCTCTTCCTGAAGACGGGCATCAGCGGTTCCGAAGAGGCTCGGCCACGGGATCAGCCGGCGCGTGAGCAGGTCGACGAGGCCGCGGAAGCAGATCACGGTCGCGGCCGCGGCGGCGGCTGCGGCGAGTGGACTGAGGCCGAGGCTGCGGTGGTACCAGAGATACGCAGCCGGGCTCGTCAGGACGGCGACGAGCGTCGCCATGCGAGCGAGCCGCCGGAGTTGCGTTGCGAGCGCGGCCGACTCCTCCGCGATCGGAAGCCGATCGGCTAGGTCAGCGCTCGCCATGGAACGAGTGTAGACGCCATTTTCCTTATTCGTACGCTCGCGCGGATCGGGTGGATTCGGATCTACGCTTCGACGCGTGCACGCCCACGCGCACCCTGTCTCGCGTCGCGGGCGCGACCGCGGATACCTCGCGATCGCCCTTGCGCTGATCCTCCTCCTGCTCGTCGGCGAGGTGATCGCCGGAATCGCCGCCGACTCGCTCGCGCTCCTTGCGGACGCCGGCCACATGCTCACGGACGCCGGTGCTTTGGCGCTCGCGCTCTTTGCCGCCTCGATGGCAGCGCGGCCTGCGCGCGGACGCTGGACTTTTGGCTACGGCCGCGTCGAGATCCTCGCCGCGCAGGTGAACGGGATCACGCTCGCGCTCGTCGCGGTGTGGATCGTCTTCGGCGCGATTCGGCGGTTGATCGACCCGCCCGATGTTCGCGGCGGCATCGTCCTCGTCGTTGCGATCGCCGGGGTCGGAATCAACTTGGCCGCGAGCTTCGTTCTCTCGCGCGCGAGTCGCGAGAGCCTCAATGTGCGCGGTGCGTTTCTCCACGTGCTCACCGATCTCGCCGCGTTCGTCGGCACTGCGATCGCTGGTGCGCTCGTCCTTCTCACGGGCTGGGATCGCTTCGACCCGATCGCCGGGCTTTGCGTCGCTGTGTTGATGCTTCACTCGAGCGCACAGCTCTTGCGCGAGTCGGGCCGGATCATGCTCGAGGCTGCGCCGGCGGAAATCGATCCGGATGCGGTCGCGGCGGTGCTCGCAGCCGAGGAAGACGTCGTCGAGGTTCACGACCTGCACGTCTGGACCGTGACGAGCGGCTTCGCGGCGCTCGCGGCGCACATTCTCGTCGAGCCCGACGTCGACTGCCACGCTGCGCGGCGAAACCTCGAGCACCTGCTCGCCGAGCGTTTTCGTCTGCACCACACGACGCTCCAGGTCGACCACGTCGCGCGGCGCGCGCAGGACGTGCGAATCGGCAGCCTGCGGCCTCGATAGGTTGAGCGTGTGCAACGCATCGACCTGAGCGGCAAGACCGCAGTCGTGACCGGCGCCTCGAGCGGCTTCGGCCGCGCGATCTCTGCTGCGCTCGCCGCGGAAGGCGTTCGGGTCGCGGGCGGCGCGCGACGCGTCGAGCGCCTCGAAACTGCGATCACTCTCGAACTGGACGTGCGCGACCCGGAGAGTTCAGCCCTCTTCGTCGAACGCGCGGTCGAGGCTCTCGGCGGCATCGACATCCTCGTCAACAACGCGGGACTGGCGCTCGGGCGTCATCCGTTCGACGAGTCGAACGAAGAGGACGAGGCGACGGTGATCGACACGAACGTCAAAGGGCTGCTGCGAATCACGCGGCTCTGCCTGCCGCACGTCCGCGACGGCGGTCACATCGTCAACCTCGGGTCGATCGCAGGGAGGCAAGCGTACGAGGGCGGCGCGAGCTACATCACGTCGAAGTTCGCGGTCCGCGGCTTCACGTATGCACTTCGCGAGGATCTGCTCGGACGACCGATTCGCATCACTACCGTCGACCCGGGAATGGCCGAGACAGAGTTTTCTCTCGTCCGTTACAAAGGTGACGCGCAGGCGGCGGCGGCGGTTTACGAAGGCGTCGATCCGCTCACAGCAGAGGACATCGCCGACTGCATCATGTTCGCGCTCACTCGGCCGGTGCACGTGAACGTCGACGAGGTCGTCGTCAAAGCACTCGCCCAGTCGTCGGGAGCGCGCGTCATTCGTCGCTGATGGCGAAGCTCACGATCCTCGAAGGTGCGACCTTTTGCATCTGCGACGAGCGCGGCGACGTCACCGGAGACACGGACGGCTTCTTCGCAGACGACACGCGCTTCCTGTCGCGGCTGAAGCTGACGATCAACGGCGCGACGCCGCTGCTGCTCTCGTCTGGGAAGGTCGAGTATTTCTCCGCAGCGTTCTTCTTGCGTAACCCGCCGGCCGGGGAGCTCGGCCTGGATGTGCTGTCGATCAAGCGCGAGCGGTTCGTCGGCGAGGGCATGCAGGATCACCTGGCGGTGCAGAACCAGAGCATGGAGCCGATCTCGTTCGAGCTCGGTCTCGAGCTCGCCGCCGACTTCGCGGACATCATCTCCGTGAAGGAGCACGACTTCGCGCTCGGCAACCCGCAGGAGGCACCGCCGCTCCCCGTGGCGGTCCCACCCCGCTACGACGAGACGAACAACCAGTTCGTCCTCGTCGATCCGGAAGGAGTCGGCAGGACGCAGCTCATCCTCTCGCGGCGTGGCGCGACCGACGGCCAAGGAATGAGCTGGCGGATCGATCTCCAGCCGCGCGAGGTCTGGGATCTGCGGATCGACGTGGTGCCCGTGGCGGGCGAAGACGAGCGATCGCCGACGGTCGTCGAGCGCCGCTTCGGCGAAGAGCGCCAGCGCGTACGCGACTCGCTCGCTGCGTGGCAGTTGCGCGTGCCGCAGCTCCGTGCGAGCTGGGACGAACTCGAGATGTCGTTCGGTCGCTCGGTCGCCGACATCGCCTCGCTGCGAATGCGAACGCACGACGGAAACGGCAACCGGCCGGACATCGGACTGTTGCCGGCTGCGGGCATGCCGTGGTTCATGACCGTCTTCGGCCGCGACACGATCATCACGTGCCTCCAGACGCTCTTGTTCGGGCCCGAGCTTGCGATGAGCGCGCTCGAAGGCCTCGCAGCGCTCCAGGCGACAGAGGAGGATCGCACCCGGGACGCCGAGCCGGGCAAGATCGTGCACGAAGTTCGGCGCGGCAAGGCTGCAGTGCGTTGGTTCGATCGCTACTACGGCACCGTCGATGCGACGCCGCTTTATCTCGTCCTCCTGTCGGAGGTGTGGCGCTGGACTGACGACATGCAGCTCGCGCGCAACTTGAAGACCCCCGCGCTCGCGGCGCTTCGGTGGATCGACGAATGGGGCGATCGCGACGGCGACGGGTTCGTCGAATACGAGCGGCGGACAGACCGCGGTCTCGACAACCAGTCGTGGAAGGACTCCGGCGACTCGCAGCGCTTCGCCGACGGGACGCTCGCGCGTGTGCCGATCGCACCGTGTGAGGTGCAGGGCTACGTGTTCGACGCGAAGCGACGCTGCGCAGAGCTCGCGCGCGACGCGTGGCGGGACGGCGCGCTGGCGGATCGACTCGAACGCGAGGCGGAAGAGCTGCGACGCCGCTTCGACGACGCGTTCTGGATCGAGGAGCGTGGCGGCTACTACGCGCTCGCGCTCGACGCCGACAAGCGTCCGGTCGACTCGCTCTGCTCCAACATCGGGCATCTGCTCTGGAGCGGGATCGTCGCGGAGCATCGCGTCGACGCGGTTGTCGACCGCCTGATGGACGAACCGCTCTGGTCCGGCTGGGGCGTACGCACGATGTCGACGGCCGACGCCGGCTTCAACCCGCTCTCGTACCACGACGGCACCGTCTGGCCGCACGACAACTCGTTGATCGCGTGGGGGCTCGCCCGTTACGGACGCTGGCCCGAAGCGCAACGCGTGGTCCGAACGATGCTCGCCGCGGCGGCGCACTTCGACCACCAGCTTCCGGAAGTCTTCGCGGGCTTCACGCGCGGCGAGGTCCCGTTCCCGATCGCCTATCCGACTGCCGCGCGGCCACAAGCGTGGGCCGCCGGAACGCCCGTCCTCCTGCTCCAGCTCTTGCTCGGCCTCCAGCCGAATCGGCGACGCCAGATTCTCGAGACCGTGGCGCCGGTCGAGCTTCCTGCCTGGGCGGGGAGCGTGAGGCTGAGCGGCGTCCGTGCGTTCGGGCAGACGTGGGACGTGCGCGTCGAGGACTCTCGCGTCAAAGTGAGCGTCGCGTGAAGATCGCGATCCTCTCCCCGGTGTGGTTCCCGGTTCCGCCCTCGGGTTACGGCGGCATCGAATGGATCGTCGCGCTTCTCGCCGACGGTCTCGCCGAAGCCGGCTACGACGTCACGCTCTTCGCATCGGGCGACTCGCACACGAAGGCGAAGCTCGTCTCCGTTTTCGACGTCGCCCCGAGCGCCGAGATCGGCCGCTCCGAGGTCGAGATCAAGCACGCGCTCACCTGTTTCGAGCGCGCAGACGAGTTCGACATCATCAACGACCACTCCGGTCCGCCCGCGGCGCTGATCGGCGGTCTGGTGAAGACGCCCATCGTCCACACCGTGCACGGGCCCCTGGACGGCGAGGCGGGCGAGCTCTACGAGTCCGTCGCGAAAGTGGTTCCGAGCACCGGTCTCATCTCGATCACGCTCAACCAGCGGCGGCTTCACCCGAGCCTGCCTTGGATCGCGAACATCCCGAACGCGCTCGACTTCTCCGTGTACCCGGTGCAACCGCACCGCGGCGACTACCTGCTCTTTCTCGGTCGCTTCAACACGGACAAGGGCGCCCATCGCGCTGTCGCAGTCGCGATGGAGGCGGGGTTGCCGCTGAAGCTCGCCGGCAAGGTTCGCGAGCCGAACGAGGAGGCCTACTTCAAGGAGTTCATCGAGCCGCACCTACGTCCGGGCGAGATCGAGTACCTCGGCGAGGTGAACCACGGCCAGAAGGTCGAGCTCCTCCAGAACGCACGCGCAACGCTCTTTCCGATCGAATGGGAGGAACCGTTCGGCCTCGTGATGATCGAGTCGATGGCGTGCGGAACGCCGGTGATCGCGACGCGCTTCGGCTCGGTGCCCGAGGTGATCGAGCACGGACGAACCGGGATCATCGTCGACGACTACCGCTCCATGGCGGCCGCGCTCGAGGACGCCGACCAGCTCGACCCGCTCGAGCTACGTCGGCTCGCGGAGGAGCGCTTTTCGTCGCAGCGGATGGTCGCGGACTACGTGGAGGTCTGCGAGCTCGCGATCGAGCGCGCTAGCGCGTAAGCGCGTCTGCGTCGCCGTCGGCGGGCGCGGCGCGTGTCGCATCCCACGCGTACCAGCGATCAGGCGCGATCCAGGCGCTGACACTCTTTCGGCCTCGGTCGCGGTACGGACGACCCGTGTAGCGCTGCGCGAGCCGGTCGATGTCCGCGAGGTCGGGATCGTCGCGGAGCTCCACGACGCGTCCGAGGAGCGTGATGTGGCGGTACCAGTTGCCGCGCTCCATCACCGAGAGCGAGACGCGCGGATCACGACGCATGAAGGAAAGACGCAGTCGGCTCTCGTCCATGTTGACGAGCGCGCGGCCGTCGTCCCAGTCGTACCACGTGACCGCGGTGTGCGGCGATCCGTCCGGCCGCACGGTCGCGATCACTGCCGGGTTCGGCAAGCGCAGGAACTCTTGGACGTCGTCGGGGAGCGGCGGTTCGGGCATGACGAGAAACTACTGCGGCGAGACGAAGTTCGGTCGCACGTACAGCTCGCGGAACCCGGCGCGAAGGATGTTGCGGTACGAGTGGCTCGCCCGGCCGTCGGTGCGTTTTCCGGTCTCGACGGTCAGCGCCTCGCACCCGGTTGCGCGACCGCGCTGCACGCGCGCCGCGAGGAGCGCGTTCTGTGCGCCGAGGCGTCGCTTGTCCGGCAGCGTCGCCGCGGCACCGAGCCAGCCGACTCCTTCGTGGACGAAGAGCGCGCCCGTGCCGACCGGCTCGTCGTCGAGCGTCGCGACGAAGCAGTGCCAGTCCTCGACCTGCGCGATCCGCTCGAAGGCGGCGGCAACTTCTGGAGGGACTCCGTAGCCGGCGGCCACGATGCGTGCGACTTCCGCGCCGTCGGATGCCTCTCGCACGTCGACGTTTGTCGAGACGTCTTCCGGCTCCTCGACGCCTCGG